>CAJAYO010000912.1 GCA_903948415.1 uncultured Opitutia bacterium
AAAAGACCGGTTACCCGCGCGAAATGCTGGAGCCGGGGATGCAGCTGGAGAGCGATCTGGGGATCGACTCGATCAAGCGCGTGGAGATTTTGTCCGCGGTGCAGAAGAAGCTGCCGGGCCTGCCGGCGGTGGATGCGAAGGTGATGGGCGGCCTGCAAACGCTGCAGGCGATCTCGGACTATCTTTCCGAACAGCTCGGCGGCGGGGCGAAGACGGTGCCGGCCAAGCCGGTGGCGGCGGCGCCGAACCCGACCGCGCCGGCGGCGAGCGGATCGGACCTGCCCGTGCGGCGCTACGGCGTGAGCGCGGTCGCGGCGGAGGCCCCCGGGTTTGCGCTGGCGGGGTTGCACCGCGTCAAGCGGTTGGCGATCACCGACGACGGCCGCGGGGTGGCGGCGGAGTTGCGCGCGGCGCTCGCCGAGCACCACATCGCGGCCGAGGTCGTGACGGCGGTTCCCGCCGATTGCGACGGTTTGATTTTGCTCGAAGGCTTGCGCCCGGACGCGGGCGCCGAGGCGGCGGCGGCGGCGCACGAGGCGGCGTTTGCGGCGGCGCGGGCGGCGGCGGGGCGGATCGCCGAGTCGGGCGGACTTTTGGTCACCGTGCAGGACACGGGCGGCGGCTTCGGCCTCGGCGGTGTGCCGGTGGTCCGCGGCTGGCTGGGCGGGTTCGCCGGACTGGCGAAAACGGCGGCCAAGGAATGGCCGCGCGCGGCGGTGCGGAGCATCGATCTGGACTGCGCCGGGCAGAGGCCCGCGCAATTGGGCCGGCGGCTCGCGGACGAACTGCGGTTCGGCGGCGACGAACGCGAGACGGGCCTCGGCGCCACCGGAGCACGTCTCCGGGTAGTGGTGACGGAGCGGCCGTCGGCGCAGGCCGGTGTTTCACGGGTCACGACGAAATCGGTCGTGGTGGCGAGCGGCGGGGCCCGCGGGGTCACGGCGTCGGCGCTCGTGGCGCTGGCGCAGGCGCACCAACCGCGTATCGCGCTGCTCGGGCGCACGGCGCTGGGCGACGAGCCGGCGGAGTGCGCGGGCCTCGCGGACGAGGCGGCGTTGCGGCAGGCTCTGCTGACGCGGGAGCAACGCGCGGGCCGGACGATGGCGCCCAAGGCGCTCGCGGCGGCGGTGCGCGACGTGATCGCGCAACGGGAGATCCGGGCGACGCTCAAGCGTTTGCGCGCGGCGGGCAGTGTCGCGGAGTATTTTGCCTGCGACACGACCGACGCGGCGAGCGTTTCGGCGACGCTGGCGCAGGTGCGCGCGGCCCTCGGTCCGATCACGGTGCTCGTGCACGGGGCCGGGGTGCTGGCGGACAAACTGATTGCGGAGAAGACGCCGGAGCAGTTTGCGCGCGTGTTCGCGACGAAGGTGCGCGGGTTGCAGGTGTTGCTCGAGGCGACGGCCGCCGATCCGCTCGACGCGCTGGTGCTGTTTTCCTCGGTGGCCGGCCGTTTTGGCAACCGCGGGCAGTCGGACTACGCGATGGCGAACGAAGTGTTGAACAAGGTGGCGCAGGCCGAGTTTCTGCGGCGCGGCGGGCGGTGTCTGGTGCGCTCGATCAACTGGGGCCCCTGGGACGGCGGGATGGTGACGCCGGCCTTGCGGGAACATTTTCACGCCCAGGGCGTGGGCCTGATCCCGCACGACGCGGGGGCGGCGGCGTTTGTGCGGGAGTTTGCGGGCGCGGCGACGGCGGACGAGGTCGAGGTGGTGATCGGCTCCGGCCGGCTCGATCTCGCGGCCGATCCGGCGTTGCCCACGCACCGCGTGGAAATCGCGGTGAGTGCGGAGCGTTATCCGTTTCTGCTCGATCACGTGGTGAAGGGCCGGGTGGTGGTGCCGGTCGCGCTGGTGACGGAGTGGCTGTTGCAGGCGGCGGCGCTGGCGCGGCCGGAAGTGGCGCCGCGGGCGCTGCGCGACGTGCAGGTCATGAAGGCGGTGTTCGTCCAGGAGAATTCCGCGGAAGCCACGCTGCTGGAGTTGACCACGCGGACGCTGGCCGACGGCGCGGTGGAAATCCGCATCGCCGATCCGGTGAGCGGCAAGGCGCACTACGGCGCGGTGGCCGACTACGGCCGCGGCGGCACGGCGCCGCTGAAGCCGGCGGGGAAGAACGGCAGCGGCTGGCGCGAGTTCAGTTTCGATCCGGCGGGCGCCTACGACGGCCGGCTGTTCCATGGGCCGGAGTTTCAGGTGATCCGTGCGCTCGGCGGTTGGTCGAGCGAGGGGGCGGCGCTGACGCTCGACAACCGGCCGCTCGGGCAGGCCGGGGCGACGCCGTGGAAAATCGGTCCGGCGCTGTTTGACGGGGCGCTGCAGGCCGCGGTGCTGTGGTCGCTGGAGGCCCACGGCAAGAGTTCCCTGCCGCTGCGCATCGCCGAAGTGGCGTTGACGCGTCCGGCGGGCGCGGACGAGGCGGTTTCGTGCCGGCTCTCGGGCCGCGAGCAGCCGGGCGTGGGCGCGGTGACGGACATCGATTGTGTCGACGCGAAGGGCGCGCCGATTTTCTCGCTGCGCGGCGTGGAGTGCTTCCACGTTGATTCATTCTGGAATCCGGTGACGACATGACGGGATTCCGCCCCATCGCGATTGTCGGGCAGGCCTGTCTGCTGCCCGGCGCGCATTCGCCGGAGGAGCTGTGGACCGGCGTGCTCGGAGGGCGCGACCTGTTGACGCGGGCCACGGCGGCCACCTGGCAGGTGGCGGACCAGCGGCGGCTGATGCGGACCGACGCGGGGGCGCCGCCGGCGGAGAAGATTCCGACGAACCGCGGCGGCTACGTGACGGGGTTTGAGCAGGTCTTCGACCCGTCGGCGCACCGGCTGGAGCGCGCGCTCGTCGAGGGACTGGATCCGCTCTGCCAATGGTTGCTCCACGTCGGGCGCGCGGCGCTGGCGGAGGCGGGGATCGAGCCGGGGCAGCGGGTCCGCGGCGGGGCGGTGATCGGCAATCTTTCGTATCCAACTTATGCGCTCAACGCGGTGGCGACGGCGGTGTGGGCGGAGGAGTGGTTGGGCAAGGCGCGGGTGCGGGCCGCGGGGCTGGCGTCGCCGGACCGGCTCAACCGTTTCATGTCCGGGCTGCCGGCGAATTTGCTGTGCGAGTCGCTGCAGTTGACGCGCGGCGGATTCATGGTGGACGCGGCGTGTGCGTCGTCGCTCTACGCGATCAAGTTTGCCTGTGACTGGTTGGCGAGCGGCCGGGCCGACGTGATGTTGGCGGGCGGCGTATCACGCGTGCACGGACTGACGATTCACGCGGGGTTCACGACGTTGCAGGCGCTCAGCCCGAGCGGGCGGAGCCGGCCGTTGCATGCGCAGGCCGACGGGCTGGTGCCGTCGGAGGGCGCGGCCGTGATTGTGCTCAAGCGGCTGGAGGATGCGCAGCGCGACGGCAGCCGGATCCTCGGGGTGATCCGCGGCGTGGGGCTGGCGAACGACGGGCGCGGGTCGGGGTTGCTGGTGCCGTCGGCGGCGGGGCAGGTGCGGGCGATGGAGGCGGCGTATCGCGGCGCGGGATTGCGGCCGGCCGAAATCGAACTCATCGAGTGTCATGCGACGGGCACGGGCGTCGGCGATGCGACGGAGATCCAGAGTTGCGCGCAGGTGTTCGCGGGCGGTCCGCGGGTGGCGTTGGGTTCGCTCAAGGCGAATCTCGGGCATTTGTTGCCGGTGGCCGGCGTGGCGGGATTGATCAAGGTGTTGAAGGCGATGGAGCACGGGGTGCGTCCGGCGATTCTGCATCTCGACGAGGTGAATCCGGCGCTCGCGGGCACGCCGCTGGTGCCGGCGCAGGAAACGAGCGAGTGGAAAACGGATACGGTGCGGCGCGCGGCGATCAACGCGTTTGGCTTCGGCGGGAACAACGCGCATCTGCTGGTGGAGCAATCCTCCACGGCGGGGCGCACGCCGGCCGTGCCCGGGGTGACGCTGCCGCGGCGGGTGCGCTGCGCCATTGTGGCCGTGGCGGCGCGCGTGGGCGACGGGGCGGACGTGCGGGATTTTTGGTGGGCGGTGCTGAGCGATGCGGGCACGACGGCGAAGGGCGCGGCGGGCGCCATGCGCGACATCCGGCTGCCGCTGCAGGGCTCCGCGTTTCCGCCGAAAGATTTGGAGAATGCCCTCGCGCAGCAGGTGCTGACGCTCGAGGTGGCGCACCAGGCGTTGGCGCAGGTGAAGACCATGCCGTTCGACCGCACCGCGGTGTTTGTCGGCATGGGCTGCGATGCGGAGGCGTGCCGCTTCGGGTTGAATCTGCGGCTGGAAGAATTTCTGGCGGACGTGGGGATCGGGGCGGTGGCGCCCGGCCGGATCGAAGCGGCGCGGCAGAGCATCCTGCCGGGGCCGCTGGCGGCGACGACGCTCGGGCTCATGCCCAACGTCGTGGCGAACCGCGTGAACCGGCAATACGGGTGCGGGGGCGCCAGCTGCGTCGTATCGGCGGAGCAGCTCTCGGGGCTGCACGGCCTCGAACTCGCGCTCCGGGCGCTGAGCAGCGGCGACGTGGACGCGGCGATGGTGGGCGCGGTGGACGTCGGGGCGGAGCCCGTGCACACGGCGGCGCTCGAAGCGGTGATGCCCGAGCACGGCCACGTGGTGTCGGACGGGGCGTGTCTGCTGATTCTCAAACGCGAGGAGGACGCGCGGCGCGACGGCGACACGATTTACGCGCTGATCGATGCGGAGAGCGACTGCGTGGTTCCGGGGGCGGTGGATTGGACGGCGGTGTCGGCGTCGCTGCAGGGGCGGTGTGGATACTGTCACGCCGCGGACGGACTGCTGCACGTCGCCTCGGCGGCGCTGGCGTTGAAATACCGGCTGCTGCCGCCGGTCGAGGGGCGCGGCGCGGTGGCGTGGACGGCTCCGGGCCAGGGTGGGCGGGCGGTGCGGCTGGAAGTCCCGGGACTGCGCGAAGAAATTGCGGCGATGAATTTGAGCGAATGCGAGGATCAGGGGGCGTTGCAATGGCCGAGCGATCAACCGGCGGTGCCGGACGCGGGAAAGAAATCGATGACCTTCGCGGCGCATCGTCCGGCGGTCGCGGGGGTTTTGCGCGAGATGGTGGCCGACGGTGGCGAAGCGGCGCGCTGGCCGGCAAAGGCCGCGGTCGCGGCGGCCGGCGGAGGCGAGCTGATGCCGCGGGCGCCGGCACTGCGGCCGGTGCGGTTTGGGCGCGAGGAACTCGCGGGTGAAACGATCGTCGCTTCGCCCGGTGAAACCGTCGCCTCGTCCGGTGAAACCGTCGCGGCGGTCGGGTCCGCCGGGAGCGAGGCGGTGGAGTCGGTCGCGTCAGAACGTTCGCTGCCGGGTTGGGCGGATGACGCGGTGGCGGTGCACGAGTGTTTTCTCGAGGAGATGGCGGCGGTCCATGATCTTTTCCTGCGTCGCTTCGGCGCGGGGGGCGAGCCGGTGGACGCCGGTGGGGTCGCGGAGGCGCGGCAGGCGGAAGAGGTGGCGGAGCGAGATGAGCCCGTGGCGATGCCAGTGCGGGAAGCAGCGCCGGAGCGCGCCGAGCGGCTGGAGCCGAAACCCGCGGTCGTGGCGCCGGTGAACGTCGCCCCGGTGGCGGCGCCGCCGGCGGGTTCGCCGGTTGGGCCGCAGTTTTCGCGCGAGCAGTTGAGGGAGTTGGCCGCGGGGAAAATTTCCGGGGTGTTCGGCCCGGGCTTTGCGGGCCAGGACGGGTTTCACCGGCAGGTGCGGATGCCGATGCCGCCGATGCTGCTGGCCGACCGCGTGACGGGGATTGACGCCGTGGCGGGCGAGCTCGGGACGGGGACGATCTGGACCGAGACCGACGTGCGGGCCGACGCGTGGTATCTGCACCAGGGTTACATGCCGATGGGCATCACGATCGAGTCGGGCCAGGCCGATCTGCTGCTCATTTCGTGGATGGGGATCGACCTGCTCAACCGCAGCGAGCGGACGTATCGGCTGCTGGGCTGCGAGGCGGAGATCAAGGGACCGCTGCCGAAAGTGGGCGACACGCTGAAGTTCGACATCCACATCGACGGGCACGCGCAGTTGGGCGGCATCCGGATGTTTTTCTTCCATTACGACCTGCGGGTTGACGGCGAGGTGCGGCTGAGCGTGCGGCACGGGCAGGCGGGGTTTTTCACCGACGAGGAACTGGCGAATTCGG
>CAJAYO010000913.1 GCA_903948415.1 uncultured Opitutia bacterium
CGCAGCGTCGGCTTCACCGGCTGGATCGGCGGCGTGGCCGTCTTCAATCGCGCGCTGGACGCCGCGGAGTTGGCCCGCCTCGCCGCGCTCGCCCGCGCGCAGCCCGTCACGGCCCCGCGTCCGTAGCGCCACCTCACCGCCGCGCCGCCTCCACCCGCGGGGTCCCTCTCGGGCTAAGCCACCGCGCTCGGCCAACATTCACCGGCATCCACCGCGCCTGCTCGCGCGTAGCGCTTGTCCGATGCCCCCTTCCTGCCCTCTTTCTTTTCCAAAACTCGGCCTCCTCCTTGCGATCGCCGTGAGCGGCGCGCCCGCCTCCGTTCTCATCGCCGCCGACACTCCGGCCGCCGCAACCTGGACCCAGTGGCGCGGACCGTCCCGCGATGGCCAAGTCGCCGGCCCCACCTGGCCCGCGAAGCTCAGCGAAGACACCCTCAAGCCCACCTGGACGCTCCCTCTCGGCCCAAGCTACTCCGGCCCCATCGTCTCCGCCGACCGCGTCTTCGTCACCGAGACCCGCGACAAATCCACCGAGGTCGTGCGCGCGCTTGATCGTCAAACCGGCAAAGAACTCTGGAGCCACTCGTGGGCCGGCGCGATGTCCGTGCCGTTCTACGCCAAATCGCGCGGCGACTGGATTCGCGCCACGCCCGCCACCAACGGAAAACTCGTCTTTGTCGCCGGCATGCGCGACGTCCTCGTCGCCGTCGACGCCCTCACCGGCAAGGAGCAGTGGTCCGTCGACTTCGTCAAAACCTACGGCACCGGCGTCCCCGACTTCGGCCTCGTGTGCTCTCCGCTGCTCGATGGCGACGCGATCTTCATCCAAGCCGCCAACTCCCTCGTCAAACTCAGACAGGACACCGGTGAAATCATCTGGCGCTCGTTCGAGGGCAAACCCGGCGTCATGTCCGCCGGTTCGTTTTCCTCGCCGGTGCTCGCGACGATCCACGGCCAGCGCCAACTCGTCGTCCAGTCCCGCGAAAACCTGGCCGGCATCGATCCCGACTCCGGCAAGTTGCTCTGGTCCCACCCCGTGCCGTCGTTTCGCGGGATGAACATCCTGACGCCCACCGTGGTGGGCGACGCCGTCTTCACGAGCAGTTACCAAAACCGCAGCTGGCTCTACTCGGTCGCGAAGGCCGCGGGCACCTTCGACGTGCAGGAGGCCTGGAGCAACAATGCCCAAGGCTACATGTCCTCGCCCGTGGTCATCGCCGGCCACGCCTACCTGCACATGGGCAACCAACGCTTCACCTGCATCGACCTCACCACCGGCACGCGTATCTGGAACTCCGATGCCTTCGGCAAATACGTGAGCCTCGTCGCGCAGGGCGACCGCATCCTCGCCCTCGATGAGCGCGGCATTCTCCTCCTGATCAAAGCCGACCCCAAGGGCTTCCAGTTGCTCGACCAACGCAAGGTCGCCGCCGAAGACACCTGGGCCCACCTCGTCGTGTGCGGCGAAGAAGTGTTCGTGCGCGAACTCCGCGCCATGTCCGCCTTCCGCTGGCAAGCCCCCAAGCTCAGCGCCGACGCCACCCCGCCCGCCACGTCCCCGCGCGCCTCCGCGGACGAGTGAGGCGCCGCGCGCCCCACGACTCGCTGGCCTCTCGTTCGGCTAACCCTCAGCTCCGCGCCTTCTTTTTCCAGTCGTCCCGCATCGTCCGCTTGCGCAGCGCATTTGCCGCGGCGTCGTCGAACTGCTCCTTCACCGGATCCCACTTGAGCGGCCGGCCCAGCTCCATCGCGATCGCCCCGACGTGAAGCGTCGTGCACAGCCGGTGCAACGCCTCCGCCGTATACATCGGCGGTCGCCCCTGGCGGATCGCATCGAGGAAATCGCGCTGCTCGCGCTCGGGCCGCGGCCACAGCTTGTTCGTCTTCGGATCGTAGGTCTTGCGAAACACCGCCATGTCGCTGCCCGCCAGCGGACCCGACCAGCCCTTGTTGCCCACCCAGCCGTTGCTGCCTTCGAAGCGCAGCGAAACTTCCCCCGCGGTCACCTCGAGCTCCACGCCGTTCGCGTAGGTGTAGGTGAGGTCGTAGGTCCGCGGCACCGTGTTGACGGAGTCCGGCGGGATCACGCCCCGGCCCTTCACCGCGACCGGCCCCGAGTTCTCCGAAAAATTCGCCACCTGCGCCGTGTCGACCAGATGCGCGCCCCAGTCCGTGAGCGAACCGCCCGAGAAATCGCGGATCTGCCGCCACACCTGCGCGTCCGTGAGCGTCGGCGTGTAGGGGCGGTACGGCGCGGGCCCGAGCCACATCTCGTAGTCGAGATCCTCCGGCACCTTCACCGGCTCTTCGCGCGCAAACACCGGCTTCACCATCAGGCTCACCTTGATGCGCTCGAGCTTGCCGATCGCCCCGTTGCGCACGGCCTCGGCGAGTTTGTGGTAATAAATCACCGCGCGGTCCTCGAGCCCCACGGCAAACATCGCCTGGCGCACCGCCACATCGTCCGCGAGCCGCCGCCCTTCCTCGATCGTCAGCGTGGGCTTCTCGCAAAACACCTTCTTGCCCGCCGCCAGCGCCATCTGCGCCATCGTCACGTGCCAATGGTCCGGCGTCGAAATCACCGCCACATCGATGTCCGGCCGCGCCAACACCGCGCGAAAATCCGCGATCATCGCACACCCCGGCCCACCGTACTTCTCCTCGACGAGCTTGCGCGCTTCCTCCCGGCGCCGGCCCCACACATCGCACACCGCCACAATGCGGCAGTCGTCCTGTTGCAGAAACGATTTCAGGTTCACCCCGATGCCGTGCGCCCCCAGCCCGATGCAGCCGAGCGTAATCTTGTTCGAGGGCGCGTTGGCTCCGAGCAGCCGCGCCGGGATGAACTGCGGCGCGACGCCGGCCGCGAAGACGCCGGCGAGACTGGATTTAAGAAACGAGCGACGGGTGGAAACGGACGTTTTCATGGGGTGATCCGCCCGAGCATGCGCCCGCCCGCTCCAAGGTCGAGCCGACATCCCTCACAAAACACGCGCAGACATCGCGCAAGATCCGCGCAGCCACCGGTGCACGACTTCGGCTATTCTGAGCGCCGGCCTTTCGTCCCCGCCCGCGCGGGGCCGGCGCGCCGTCTCTCCCGGCCCCATGAACACCCTCCGCGTCCTCGCCGTCACTGTCTCGACCGGTCTCGCCGCGCTCAGCCCGGCCGCCGACCTTTTCGTTTCTCCGGCCGGCCGCGACGCCTGGTCCGGCCGACTCGCCGCCCCCGCCGCCGACGGCACCAACACCACCGACGGCCCGTTCGCGACGCTCGAACGCGCCCGCGACGAAATCCGCCGTCGCCGCGCCGCCGGCGACACCGCCACGCCGTTCACCGTTCACGTCCGCGCCGGACGCTACGCCCTCGCCCGCCCGCTCCAGCTCGACGCCCGCGACTCCGGCACCGCCGCCGCGCCCGTGGAATGGCGCGGTTATCGCGACGAGCATCCGCTCATTCTCGGCGGAAAACCCATCGGCTCCTTCACCCCTCACGAGGGAAAAATCCTCAAAGCCGACGTCGGCGCCCAGGGTTTCCCGGGTGTGAATTTCCGCCTGCTCCTCTGCGATGGCCGCCCGCAAATCCTCGCCCGCTATCCGAACTACGACCCGCAGAATCCCTCCGCCGGCGGCTTCGCCTACGTGCCCGGCCCATACGTGAACATGTATACGGACGTCCCCGGCGAGGACAAACGCACCTTCCATTACGCCGAGGCCGACGCCCGCTCCTGGGCCAATCCCACCGAGGCCGAGGTCATGATTTTTCCCCGCTACAACTGGTGGAACAACCTCGTGCGCATCGCCGCCCTCGACCCTGCCACCCGCACCATCACCCTCGCCGCCGATTGCTCCTACAGCATCCGCCCCGCCGACCGCTACTACGTCCGCAACGTCCGCGAAGAACTCGACGCGCCCGGCGAGTGGTATCTCGACCGCGCCACCGCCACCCTCTATTTCTGGCCGCCCGACGGCGCCGATCTCACGACCGTCTTCGCCCCCACGCTCCGCACGCTGCTCCAACTCGGCGCCGGCACCGCCCACGTCACCTTCCGCGGTTTCGTCTTCGAGGGCTGCGAGGGCACCGCCATCGCTTTCAAGGACACCACCGCGTGCCGCCTCGTCGCCTCCACCATTCGCAACGTCGGCGACTACTCCGGCAACGGCATCTCGATCGACGGCGGCACGGCCAAC
>CAJAYO010000914.1 GCA_903948415.1 uncultured Opitutia bacterium
CCACGTTCAGCATGACCGGCCAGCCCGCGTGGCTCTCGCTCAACGCCACCTCTGGCGTCCTCAGCGGCACCGCACCGGACACCGCGGGCTCGCCCATCACCCTCACGCTCACCGCCAACAACGGTGTCGTGGTGAACCAGACCTTCGTCCTCACCGTCAATCCGGCGATCGTCGCCCCGGTGATCACCACGCAACCCGTGGGCGGCGCGCTGAATCGCGGCCAGACCGCCACGTTTACCGTGGTGGCGACCGGCACGGCTCCGCTGGCCTACCAATGGAACAAAGACGGCGTGGCCCTCGACGGCGCCACCACCGCCACCCTGACGATCCTCGGCGTTCAGCCCGTCAGCGCCGGCGCCTACACGGTCTCCGTCACGAATGCCGCCGGCACCGTGACCTCCGCGGCCGGCGCCTTGTCGGTCAACTCCGCGCCGGTCATCACGGCGCAGCCCCGCTCGCAGACCGCACTGACGGGTAGCACCGTGACCTTCTCGGTCGGCGCGACCGGCACGCCGGCGCCCTCTTACCAGTGGCGCGCCAACGGCCTGACCATCGCCGGCGCCACCGCCCCGACGTTCACGCTCAGCAACATCCAGGCCGTGAATGCGGCGAACTACGATGTGCTCGTCGCCAACGGCATCGGCGGCAGCGTCAGCTCGCTCGCCCAGCTGACGGTCGTCACCGCCGCCAGCGCGCCGGTGATCACCGCTTCGCCCGCGCCCCGCACGTTGGTGGTCGGTTCCTCGACCGTTCTCTCGGTCGGCGTCAGCGCGGCTCCCGCGCCCTCCTACCAATGGCGCAAGGGCGGCGTGGCCATCGCGGGTGCGACCCTCCCGACCCTCACGCTCGGCAATCTCCAGTTGGGCGACTCCACCAACTACGACGTCGTGGTGACCAACTCCGCCGGCACCGCCACTTCGAGCAACGCGGCCGTCACCGTCATCCGTCGCAGCTACGCCGGCACCTACTTCGGTGGGTTCGGGACCGGTGGTTCCGCCGGCAACTTTGCCCTCTTCGTGCGCGGCGACAATTCGGGCGTGTTCCTCGGCTATCTGCCGGGCTCCACGACCGGAATCCGTGGCACGGACTTCACCGTCAGCGACACCGGCGCCTTCAGCTTCCTGCAGGGCACGGTCGCCATCAGCGCCACGATCAACAATGGTGCGGTGGTCGGCTCCGCCATCGGCGCCACCGGCAACCCCGGCATCACCGGCTCCAAGGCCTCGGACAGCGGTTCGACGGCGGCCATCACCGGATTCTACCAAGCCGGGGCTGCCAACACGTCCTCCACCGCCCTCGCCATTGTCAGCGCGGCCGGCCAGGCCTTCGTGCTCGTCCAAACCTCGGCCACCTCCGACGGCGGCCAAGGCACGGTCGACAGCAACAACCGCGTCACCCTCTCGACGGCCCGCCAGTCCATCGTTGCGACCGTCACGCCCGACACCGGCGCGCTGAGTGTTTCGGTGACCGCCGGGACCACGACGACCGCGTTCTCGGGCGCCAGCGAGTCCGTGCTGGCCGCGCAGCGCCTCGCCAACATCTCGACCCGCGCCCGCGTCGGCACCGGTGACTCGGTCACGATCGCCGGCTTTGTGATCTCGGGCCAGGAGTCGAAGCCCGTCCTCATCCGCGCGATCGGGCCGACCCTCGGTTCCCTTGGCGTCGCGACGGCGCTCACGCAGCCGAAGCTCGAGCTCTTCCGGTCCGGCAACAACACGCCGATCGCCACCAACGTCGGTTGGACGACCGCCGGAAACACCTCGGGCATCACGGCCGCCACCCTCCAGGCCGGTGCCTTCGCCCTCGGCGCCAATGCCGCCGATTCGGTGATCTTGACCACGCTCGCCCCCGGCGCCTACACCGCCGTGATCAGCAGCGCCAACAACACCCCCGGCGTCGCGCTGGCCGAAGTCTATGACCTCTCCGCTCCCGCCGCCGGCCAGAAGTTGTTCAACATCTCCACGCGGGCCAGCACCGGCACCGGTGACAGCACCCTCATCGCGGGTATCGTCGTCTCCGGCTCCGTGCCGAAACGCGTCCTCATCCGCGGCGTCGGTCCGACCCTCACGGCCCTCGGCGTCCCCGGCGCGCTGGCCCAGCCGCAGCTCAGCGTGATCAAGGACAACGTCACCGTCGCCTCGAACTCCGGCTGGAGCACGTCGCCCGACGCGGTGGCCATCGCGGCCGCCTCTGCGCAAGTCGGCGCCTTCGCCCTCGGCGCCGCCAGTGCCGATGCCGCGATGATCGTCAGCCTCGCGCCCGGCAACTACTCCGCCCAAGTCGTCGGCGCCAACGGCACCGCCGGCATCGCGATCATCGAGATCTACGAACTGCCGTAATCGCCGGCTGAGGTCTGTTTGGTTTTCGGGCCCGGGTGTTTTACACCCGGGCCTTTTTTTTGCCACCCGCGCGGAAGCCCATGTCCGGCGGGCGCGCATCGCAGTTCCTTGCCGCGCTCCGTTTCCCCGGGGTGGGCCGTGCGCTCCGCGCGCGGCTCAACGCGTCCCGCCCGCGCGGAAGCCCTTGTCCGGCGGGCGCGCATCGCAGTTCCTTGCCCCGCTCCGTTTCTCCGGGGTGGGCCGTGCGCTCCGCGCGCGGCTCAACGCGTCCCGCCACGACCTGCGCTCCGCCGCCCGCGGAGCGGCCGGCCCACCTCGGGCGGTGTTTGCAGGAAAGTGAGATGCGCCTGTCCGGCGGTGGACACCTGCCCACCCCGCCTGCGG
>CAJAYO010000915.1 GCA_903948415.1 uncultured Opitutia bacterium
CGGGAGGATCTGTTCTACCGGCTGAACGTGATCAGCCTCGCCTTGCCCGGTCTGCGCGACCGACCGGGGGATCTGGCGCGTCTGGCCGAAAGCTACCGGCGATTTTTCGCCGCCCGTCTCGGAAAGAAAATCGGCGCCTTTGCGCCGGACGTCGTCGCCGCGTTTGCCGCCTACCGCTGGCCGGGCAATTTGCGGGAGTTGCGCAACGTGATCGAGCGGGCCGTGATTCTGGCAGAGGGCGAAACGATCGAACTGGCCGACCTGCCCGAGGAGTTTGGCGCGAAGGCCGATCCGGCGCTCGTCGTCGGTGCCCGCGTGACGCTCGACGCGCTTGAGACCGAGCATATCCGGAAGATACTCACGAGTGCGCGCAGTCTCGATGAGGCGGCGCGGATTCTCGGGATCGATCCGGCCACGCTTTACCGCAAACGACAGAAACTCGGTCTGCTCTGACCGCCCCTCCGCGATGCTCCGCACGCGACTTTACCTCGGCCTGCTGCCGCTCCTGCTGATTTTGGTCGGCACGGGCGCGTATGCGATCCGGGTGGGACGCGAACTGGCCGGTTCTCTCTCGCGCGATCTCGTCAACAACTACCGCGCCATGTCCGCGCTCCAGCAGATGCGCGAATCCGCCACCCTGATGAGCGGCGCCGTCCGGGAGGCGCAACGCGGCGATCCGCTGGCCGCGCGCCCGGCGTTCGACGAGCCCCGGGCGGCGTTTCTGCGCGACCTGATGGGGCAGGTCCACAGCTCGGCCGGTTCACCGCGGGCCCCCCTTGTCGGCTCGCTCGACCGGGCCTTTCAGGATTTTTTGGCGCGGTCCGAGCCGGCGTTGCGGGCCGGTGGAGCGGGGTCGCGCAACGACCAGCAGGGGGATGCCACCGCGCTGTTTGGCGTGCTCGATGCGATCGAGACGCTCACCCGCCGCGATGCCGCCGCGGCGCAACAAACGGCCGCGCGCGTGGAGCAACTGGCCGCGACGACCGAGCGTGTGCTGCTGACCGCGATTGTCGGCGCCGTCGCGCTTTCGATCTTTGTCGCATGGCGGTTGGCGTCGTCGCTGCTGAAGCCGATCAAAGCGCTGACGGCGTCGGCGGTCGCCGTGGGCGAAGGCGATCTTGATCGCGTCGTGCCGGAGTTCTCCGGCGACGAACTGGGACAGCTCGCGCGGGCGTTCAACACGATGTCGGCCAAGTTGCGCTCCTACCGCGAGGCGACACTCGCGAAAGTGCTCCGCACCCAGCGCACGATGGAGGCCACGTTGACGTCCACGCCGGAACCCGTGTTTGTCGTGGGGCGCGACGGCACGATGGAGATTCGGAATCCGGCGGCCGAGGCGCTCGCGTTGACGGAGTTTCCGCCCGCGCTCGCCGAACCGCTGGCGCACGTGCTGGAGACCGGCGAACACTATCTGCCGGGGGACTACGCGAAGGTCGTGCCGTGGGGCGCCCGCCACTATCTGCCGCGGATTCTCGCCATCGGCGACAAGCTGACGGAGTTCAAGGGCGCCGCCGTGATTTTGCAGGATGTGACGAAGTTCCGGCTGCTCGACGATGCGAAGACGAATCTGGTCGGCACGGTGAGCCACGAACTGAAAACGCCGCTCACGAGCCTGCGCATGGCGGTCTACCTGTTGCTCGAGCAAAAGCTCGACGGTCTGACCGCCACGCAGCGGGAACTCCTCGAATCGGCCCGCGATGATTCCGACCGCCTGCTCCGCATCCTGGACAATCTGCTCGATCTGGCGCGCCTCGAGGCCGGCGCCTCGTCGCTCAACCGCCAGGAGGTCGAACTCGCGGGGCTGCTCGACGAGATCGTGCGCGAAGCGCGCGGTTTCATTGCGCCGAACGGCCAGAGGCTGGACCTCGACGTTGCGCCGACGCTGTCCGGCGTGCGCCTCCTGCTCGATCCGGAACGCCTGCGCCATGTATTCATGAACCTGATTACAAACGCGTCGAAATATTCGCCGCCCGGCGGGGTGATCACGTTGTCGGCGTCCGCCGAGCCGGGGTTCGTGCGTTTTGCCGTGCGGGACGAAGGGGCGGGCATTCCGGCGGAAAGCGTCGCCCATGTGTTCGACCGGTTTTACCGCGCGCCCGACCAGGAAAAGAGCGGCGCCGGTCTCGGTCTCGCGATCGCCCGCGAAATCGTCGTCGCGCACGGTGGCAGCATTGCCTGCGTCAGCGAACCCGGACGCGGGACCGAATTCTATTTTCTGTTACCGGTGAGCAGCGGTTGAGCCGCGGGCGTTCGGGGGAAGGGGGCCATGCTTTCGCCTCCGACGGCGTCGGCTTCAAACGTGTCGAGCACGAGCTGTTGGAGCCGGGTCACCGAGAGGCGCAGTTTCCATTCGCGGCGGAGGCGACCGCTGTTGGCCGGGTGGTAATTGAACTCCGCAACCTCGGCGGCGAGGCCGTTGGCGCGCCTCAGTTGACCGGTGGCGCGGATGAGCTCGAGATCGGGTTCGAAGTAGTCGGCATCGATGGCGCGCAGCAGCGTCTGCAGCAGCCGGGCCGGCGGATAGAGGCAGCGGCTCAGCATCGCCTGTTCGAACCGCGTGGCGGGCACGCGGTATTTTTCGCAAAAACTCTCAGCCAGAGTCTGGTTCATCATGGGGTGGGGTGGACCATCGATGATCGGCCCAAATTGGCCTGTCCATGAGCAACACCGGTGCGGCTACGTTTTTTTGGTGATGAGGCGCGGAGCCGTTTCCATCTGGCCGCGCGTGACGCCGAGCTGGTTCAGGAGTTTGAGTTCGCGCCAGAGTTCCGCGCCGGCGATTTCGCCGCGGAGGAGCTGGCCATAGCGCGCGAGCGTGCGCGTGACTTCGTCGGCGCCCTCGTTGACGAATTCGACGCGGAAGCTGCGGGCCCCGAGTTCGAGGAGGCGCGCGACGTACTCGGCGCCGGTCTGGGCGCGGTTGTTGTAAACGGTGTTGCGGCAGCCGGCGTCGGCCTTGAGGGGGAGTTCGGCGCCGACGCGGTCGCGCAGCGCGACGCGGTGGGTGTCGCAGGGGCGGCCGCAGTCGCGGTAATCCTTGCCGGTCGAGAGGAACGCGCAGAACACGCAGTGCTCCATGTGAAACATCGGCATGTGCTGGTGGACGGTGAGGTCGAACCAAGTGCCCGGCGCCCCCTGGAGGAGCGCTTCGAGCTGCGTGATGTTGAGATCGTAGCTCGCGGTGACGCGTTCCAGCCCGTGATGGCGGAGGAGGTAGTCGGCGGTGAGCGGGTTGGCGACGTTGAGCGAGAAATCGCCGCGGCGGCGGTCGTTTTTGAAAAACGCGAGGTGGTCGTGGTTGCGGACGAGGTAACCGTCGGCATCGGACGAGCGCACCTGTTTCAAGATCCACTCTTCGCCCGGTTTGAACACGCGGGGAGGCGCGACCCAGATGGAAGAAGGGGGAAGCGGAGCGCCGAGAGTTGCGAGCTGAGAGGTGGGCGCGGCGCGCTCGGCGGCCTGGAGTTCGCGGAAGCGGGCGACGGCGTCGCGGTAGTGCTTCGGGTTTTCGAATTCGCAGTAAAGCGTGCGGGCGCCGGCGGCCCAGGCGGCGTCGAGTTGTTCGAGGAGACGGATGACGGCGATCAGTTCGGGCGCGCCGGCGGCAGCAACGGACGGCGGCGTAGTGAGAACTGAGTGACGGACGTCGGAGTCGGTGCGCTGCCAGCGCTGCGGTTGCGCGCGGAGATTTTCGAGGGCGACAGCCGATTCGCGGCGGAGACGGTTCAACTCGCTGACGGGGAGAATCACGTCGCCTTCGAGGTGCGAGCGGAGATCGCCGAGCCGGAACGGGGTGCCGCCGAGCCGGCCGAGCTGTTCGCGCAGGCGGTCGGGCGTGAGCGGTTGGTTCTCGGCCGCGGTGAGGGGCACGGCGGAATCGAGTTGGACCACGTGGCCATGGCCGTCGTGGGCGACGAGGGTGAGCGGCGTGCCGGCGCGGCCGTGGACTTCGAGAGTGATCGGGCGCTGGAAACGGATTTTTTCCCCCTCGAAGGTCGTCCGCACTTCGCGGTCGAGCGCGGGGTCGTTGGTTTTCCAGACGAGCTGGCCGGCGCGCACGCGGCGCCAATCGATGTCGCCGTGGCCGAAGCGCAACGTGGTTTCGCCGTCGGGCGGGCCGCGATGTTCGACCTGGTAGACGCGGCCGCCCTGCTCGCGTTCGTCGGGCTTGCCGGCGTCGAAGACGATGCCGTCGCCGGGCTTGAGCGGGGCGGCGAGGCGGAGGGCGACGGACTCGTTTTGCACGCGGGTGACTTCGCCAAGAAAGACGCCGCGCTTGGTGCCGAAGCGGGCGTGGGCGAGTTTCTGGTTGTCGATGCCTTGGAACCAACCGGTGAAGAGGCCGCGGGAGAAACTCATCTCAAGCTCGTAGCGGGCGGTTTGGGGCTCGAATTTCGGCGCGGCGACGCCGGTGAGGTCGGCCATCACCTTGTCGAGGGCCTGGCGGTAGACGCGGGTGATGCTCGCGACGTATTCGGGCGACTTGAGGCGGCCTTCGATTTTCAACGAGGAGACTCCGGCGCGGACGAGGTCGGGGAGCACCTCGAGGCCGGAGAGGTCCTGCGGGCTGAGGAGGTAGCGTTTGTCGCCGAGGGGCACCTGCACACCGTCGGAAATGAGATCGTAGGGCAGGCGGCAGGCTTGGGCGCATTCGCCGCGGTTGGCGGAACGGCCGCCGAGCGACTCGCTGGTGAGGCACTGGCCGGAGTAGGCGACGCAGAGTGCGCCGTGGACGAAGACTTCCAAGGGGAGCGGCGCCTCCGCGGCGGCCTGGGCGGCGTTGATCTTGGCGATATCGGCGAGGGAATTTTCGCGGGCGAGCACGACGAGTTGCGCGCCGAGTTCGCGGGCGAAGGCGACGCCGGCGGCGCTCGTGATCGTCATCTGCGTCGAGCAATGGATTGGGAAATCTGCCGACAGGGCGCGGATGAGGCGACAGATGCCGACGTCCTGCACGATGGCTGCGTCGACGCCGCTCGCGATGATGCCGCGGAGGTAGTCCTCGGCGTCGGCGAGTTCGTTGGTGAAGACGAGGGTGTTGAAGGTGACGTAGCCCTTGACGCCGCGGCGGTGGAGAAACGCCATCAGCGCGGGCAGGTCGGCCTGCGTGAAGTTTTTCGCGCGCATGCGGGCATTGAAGCGTTCGAGGCCGAAGTAGATCGCGTCGGCCCCGTTTTCGATGGCGGCGCGCGCGCACTCCCAGTCGCCGGCGGGGGCGAGGAGTTCGGGACGTTTGAACGCGGGAGCAGGGGCGGAAGTGTTCATATCAGGCCGCCGCTTTGGCAGGCGAAGGGACGAGCGGGAGAATTCGCTGGCCGGGGAGGGCGACGTGCGGCGCGGCGCGGCGCAGTCCGGCGGCGACCAGCACGGTGGCCGCGAAAAATCCGACGGCGACGTAGCCGAGGACCGGGTAGCCGAGCAAGTGGCCTGAGGCGTCGCTGGTGACGAACACGCCCGCCAGCACGTTGGCGAAGGCGCTGGCGGCTTGCTGGAGGGCGGCGTTCACGGCCATGAACCCGCCGCGGTAGCGCGCCTCGACGGCGTTGGTCACCATCGTCATGGCGGGAGCAAACCGGCCCGACATCGTCACCATGAACAACGCCATCATCACGGAGACGAAGGCGAGGGAGGACACGCCGAGCCGCGTCATCACGATCGCGACGACACTGGCGGCGACGGAGATCCAGAGGAGCAGCCGGAAGCGGTCCATGTGATCGCTCAACCAACCGACGAGGGGCATGCTGATAAACGCGCACACGCCGCCGACGGCGTAGGCGATGGGCAGTTGAGTCTCGGAAATCCCCATGTTGGCCACCATCGAGGGCGCGAGGAAGGGGATGAGGCAGCCACCGCCCATAATGAGCACGGCGCCAAGGGCCAGGGCGCGCTGATGGATGCCATCCGAAAGGATCGCGCGCATCTGCCGGATCGGTTGGTGATCGAGAACGGCGGTCCGCAGGTGGGGGAGTACGAGGGCGGCCAAGGCGAAGTTGGCCGCCGAGCACGCCGCGAGGAGAAAGAACGGAGCGTGCCAGCCGAATTTTCCCGCGAGAATCAGTCCGGCCGGAACGCCGAGCACCGAGGCGACAGGAAAGGCGGACATGACGAAACTCGTCGCACGGCCCCGCCGTTCGGGCGGGATGATGTCGCCGATCATCGCGCTCACGAGCGAGCCGGAGAGTCCGCCGAACGCTCCGGCGACGAGGCGGGCGACGAGCAGCCAGTGATGGTTGGGGGCCAGTCCGCAAGCCAGGGTCGCGAGCCCGAATCCGGTGTAAGTAAACAGCAGCGCCTTCTTCCGGTCGAACCGATCCATGAAGAACCCGCCGATGAAACCGCTGACCGCGGCCGCGAGCCCGTAGCAGGCCACCAGATGGGTGAACTGGGCTGGCGTGAGGTCGAAGACGCGCATGAGTTGCGCGCCCAGCGGCATCATGATCATGAAGTCGAGCACGTGCGTGAACTGCACCGTCCCCAAAGTGAGGAGGGTGGCGGTCTCGCGGCCCTTCGGCAGGGCGTGATGGTCGACGGTGGCGGGCATGAACGACGGGAGCGTTGGGCTTTTTTGCGAAAGCGCAATTGTCAGGACGCGGGGTCGCGGGCGGGGGCGGTACCCTCGGCCGGTTTGGCCATGATGGGGGTGGTGGCGAACCCGCCGGTGCGGGCGTGTTCGCGCAGGAGGCCGAGGAACTGCTCGGCGCCGCGGCTTTGGTAGCGTTGAAGGTGCCGGATGACCGCGATCTCGCGCGTGGGCGCGGTGCCCGAAATGTGCAGATAGGTGAGGCTGCCCTCGTCGTCGTGGGTGTGGGCGACTTGCGGCAGAATGGAAATGCCGAGTCCCATCGAAACGAACAGTTTCAACGTGGCGACCTGCGCACAGCGGTAGCCGATCTTGGGGACAAAGTTGTGGTCGCCAAAAAAGCCCTGGATCTGGGTCGCGAGCGTGCTGGTATCGCCCATGGAAATGAAGGTTTCCTCGGCGAGGTCGGCGATATCGATCTCTTTGCGGCTGGCGAAGGGATGGTTTTGCCCCACGACCAACAGGAGCGGCTCGGTGAGGATCGGCTCGATGGACAGACGGGGATCTTTGACCGGAAGGGTGACCACCGCGAGATCGAGGTCACCCTCGACGACGGCGCGGACGAGCGAATGTCGGAAATCTTCGCGGGCGTGAATCAGGAGGTTGGGATGTTTGGTGCGGCACTCGGCGATGAGGGGCGCGACCAAGTAGGGCATGATGGTCGGCACAGCGCCGACAGTGATGCGACGGTCAAGGGCCGGATGGTCGCTCAGTTCCTTGGCGGCGTTCTCGACCTCGAAGAGGATGCGGCGGGCACGTTCGAGGAAGGTGGCGCCGGCTTCCGTGAGGACCGCCTTGCGGCCGAGGCGGTGAAACAACTTGTGGCCGATTTCGCGCTCTAGATTTAGAATCTGTTGGCTTAGAGATGGTTGAGAGATATGATTACGCTCGGCGGCCCGGGTGAAATTCCCGGTCTCAGCGACGGCGACGGTGTAGCGAAGTTGGCTTAGTTCCATAGGCAATAACGATGGCGACAATAGGAAAGCACGATTTCAACTATTGAAGCAAGTGCCGTATACTGGGCGAGTCGAGGCCGTCACGGTTCGACGAACAAAAGACAAACCTATGAAAAACGATATCATCACCCTAGCGGCAGTCCTCGGCACCTTCGTGGCCGGCGCCGTGTTTATGCTTTCGGCCCAGACCCCAGTCAGTGTGGAAGCCGTCGTCGGCTACGGCAGCGTCTTGGCGCTGATCGGAGTCGCGGCGTTGGAATACCGCATTAGCTGGAAATGGCTCGGCGGTCGCTAAGTTAAGACCGCAGAGAGAGACAGCACTCCCACAGGGGCCCGGGCAACCGGGCCCCTTTTTATTTTTTGGCGGGCGCCGGAGAGAGCTTGCGGGCAGAGTGCGGGGGAAACATTCGGCGATTCGACGGGTTTCAGACAAAATCCGCCCGCCATGACGCTCTTCAGGCAAACTCCGACTCACTCCGCACTCAGGGAGGATGCCCCACACGATGACTCTTGGAAATCATGGTTTCAGCGCTACGGCCCGAAACTGCTGCTGTGCGCGCGGCAATGGACCCGTTCGGCGGCAGATGCCGAGGACGTCGTCCAGGAAGCGTTCGTGCGGTTTTGGCGGCACCAACGACATTTGCCCGGTGAGCCGATGGCGCTCTTGGTCACCTCGATGCGGCGCGCGGCGATCGATCTGGCCCGGCGCGAGAAGCGACGCACGGCGCGCGAGCAATGGGCCGACGACGGTCGCGCGGACCCTGCGCCGTTCTTCGAGATTCCGCTGGAAGGCGATGATCGGCGTGCGGTCATCGCGACGGCACTCCGGGAACTGCCCGATGAACAGCGCGAGGTGCTCGTGCTCAAGATCTGGGGCGACCTCACGTTCGATCAGGTTGCGGAGCAACTCGACATTCCGCCCAACACCGCGGCATCGCGTTATCGTTACGCGCTCGCCGCCCTGCGTCGTGAACTGACTGCCGCCGACTGCCATGGATGACGAACTGTTCAAACTCGAAGCCGAGCTGAAGCGCCTGCGACCCGCCGTGCCTTCGCGCGAACTGCTGCGCCGACTGGATGCCGAACTGACGCCGACCCCGGCCGCACGGGGTGCGGTGGGCGTGAGCCGGGGGTGGGCCTGGTGGGTCTGGGTCGGGGCGCTGCCCGTCGCCGCGGCGCTTGCGGTGGCTTTTGTCGTTAGTCCACGCCCTCCGCCGATTGCGACGAACCCAGGCCCGGTCGCAGCGGATGCGCCCGTGTCGGCGACCGCAACCGAAGCGATGTTCAAACCGGTCGCCGCCGAGAACGTGCTCTACGCGGCCAGCGACGAAGGGCCCGTCACGTTGGCTGACGGAACTTCGGCGCGCCGCGAACGCCTCAGTTATATCGATACGATCACCTGGAAAAATTCGCGGACCAACGCATCTGTGCGATGGACCGTGCTGCGCGAAGAGATCCGCGTGGTGCCGGTGAAATTCCAGTGATCCGTCCAGTCTCCGCTCCACCCAAAAAACCATTCCACCGATGAAAACATCCCTCCGCTGTTTTGTCCCACTGCTCAGTTTCGCCGTGGCCCTGCCGGGCTTTTCGGCCGATGCCGGCGGCAAGGCTGACGAGCCGAAGCCAGAGGCCAAAGCCCGCAGAGAAATCCGCGTGATCACGACGACCGACGGTGAGCACGGTTCGGCCCCGCATCGCGTTATTCGCCGCATCGGCGAACCGGGCGAAACCGAGTCGGTGACCTTTCTCGGGGTCGAAACCGGGCCGGTGTCCCCGACTCTCGCCGCGCAACTGGGGCTGAGTGAGGGCACGGGACTGGTCGTCAACCAACTCGTGCCCGCCAGCCCGGCGGCCGGGGTGTTGAAG
>CAJAYO010000916.1 GCA_903948415.1 uncultured Opitutia bacterium
ACGGCCCCCGCGCCGTCGTCTACGTCAGCTGCGACCCCGCGACCCAGATGCGCGACCTCAAGGCCTTCCTCGCCGCCGGCTACCAACTCACCGCCGCCCAACCCTTCGACCTCTTCCCCCAAACCCGCCACCTCGAGTGCGTCCTGACGTTGGTCAAAACGCCGGCCGCCACGTAAAGTTTGGCTGAGAAGTCCGGCGCCAACGCTCCGACGGCCCCTCTCATGCACCTCCACCTCACCGGCCAAACCGTCGCCGTCGTCGGCTCCTCCCAGGGCATCGGCCGCGCCGTCGCCGAAGCCTTCGTCGCCGAAGGCTGCACCGTCCGCGGCTTCGACCGCGCGCTGCCCACATCCGCCGCCCCCTTCGCGACCACCCTCGGCGACGTCACCTCGTTTCCCGCGCTCCAAGCCTTCGCCGCCACCTTCGCCGCCATCGACCACGTCGTCTTCACCGTCGGCGTCGGCTCCGGAAAATTCGGTTTTCCGTTCTGGAATCTCGCCCCCTCCGACTGGGCCCGTGTCCTCGATCTCAACCTCATCGGCGCCGTCAACGTCGCCCACGCCTTCGCCCCCGGTCTCCTCGCCCGCGGCGCCGGTTCGCTCCTCGTGTTCACCTCCGTCGCCGGCCAGATCGGCTCGCAGACCGACCCGCCCTACAGCGCCGCGAAGGCCGGCCTCATCAACTTCATGCAGTGCGCCGCGAAGGACTTCGCTCCGCACCACATCCGCGTGAACGCCCTCTCCCCCGGCATGGTGCAGACCGCCCTCAACGAATCCGTCTGGGCCGCCGGCCAGGCCACTCTCCCCGCGTCCTCCCGCCAGCCCTACGCCGACTGGGCCGCCGAGAAAATCCGCAAGATCTCCCCGCTCGGCCGCTGGCAAACCCCCGCCGAGTTCGCCGCCATGGCCACCTACCTCGCCTCGCCCCACGCGAAAAACATCACCGGCCAAACCCTCAACATCGACGGCGGCCAGGTCATGCACGCCTGATTTTTGCGGCCCTGCACTCTGAGCCAGGTCCGCGCGTCTTAGAGCCTCCGCACTCAAAAAGACCGTGCCGTGCAACGCAGGGTTGCGCTGCACGCACGCCAGCCAACTATGCCGCGCTCTTCATGGCCTTCTCTTCGCTGACTCCACCGTAAACCGGCGCGAATCTTACTGCCGCTTCGCGCGCCGTTTCATTGCGCGCCCGATCAGCGTTTCGCCGCGCTCTGTGGCGTTAAATTTTCTCCCGGGACTGGGTCGTTCCACCGTCCCGGCCCGGCGACGGCAGATTGTAATTCACGCCATCGCTGACTTCCCCGTCAGACCCGCTCCCCGTCCCGTCTTCCTCTCATCTTCACATGACCAAGCACACTTACTTTCACCAATGGTTCGGCAATCCCGGCCGCGATCTGATCGCCGGCACGGTGGTGGCCCTCGCCCTCATCCCGGAGGCAATCGCCTTCTCGCTCATCGCCGGCGTCGATCCCAAGGTCGGCCTCTACGCTTCCTTCTGTATCGCAGTCGTCATCGCCTTTGTCGGCGGGCGCCCCGGCATGATCTCCGCCGCCACCGGCGCGATGGCCCTGCTCATGGTCACGCTCATTAAGGAACACGGCCTCCACTACCTGTTCGCCGCCACACTGCTCACCGGCGTCCTTCAAATCGGCGCCGGCCTCCTTAAGCTCGGCAACCTCATGCGCTTCGTCGCCCGGTCCGTCGTGATCGGTTTCGTCAACGCCCTCGCCATCCTGATCTTCCTCGCCCAACTCACCGAATTCCGCGGCCAAGGCTGGCTCATGTATGCCTGTGTCGCCGGCGGCCTCGCCATCATCTATGGCCTGCCCCGCCTCACCAAAGCCGTGCCGTCGCCGCTCGTCTGCATCGTCGTCCTCACCGCTCTCTCCGTCGGCCTGGGCTGGGGAGACCAGCACCTCCTGCGCACCGTAGGCGACATGGGCTCGTTGCCCTCCTCGCTCCCTGTTTTCCTTTTTCCCGACATTCCCTTCTCCTGGGAAACCCTGCGCATCATTCTGCCCTACGCCGCACCCATGGCCGTCGTCGGCCTGCTCGAGTCCCTCATGACCGCCACCATCGTCGACGATTACACCGATACCAGCAGCGACAAGAACCGCGAGTGCACTGGCCAGGGCATCGCGAATATCGCTGCCGGCCTCTTTGGCGGCATGGCCGGCTGCGCCATGATTGGCCAGACCGTCATCAACGTGAAATCCGGCGGCCGCGGCCGTCTCTCCGTCTTCTGGGCCGGTGCCTTTCTCCTCTTCCTCATCGTGATCCTCGGCGATTGGGTCGCCCGCATCCCGATGGCTGCCCTCGTCGCCGTGATGATCATGGTCTCGATCGGCACCTTCAGTTGGGCCTCGCTGAAAAACATCCGCGTCTATCCGAAATCCGCGACCCTCGTCACCTTTGCGACCGTCGCCATCGTCGTCAGCACGCACAACCTCGCCCTTGGCGTCGGTGCCGGCGTGCTCCTCAGCGCCCTGTGCTTCGCCGCCAAGATCGCCCGCCTCCTGCACGTGACCTCGCACCTCACGGCCGATGGCACCGAGCGCATCTACCACGTGCGCGGTCAGCTCTTCTTCGCTTCCACGACGGCCTTCACCGCCGCCTTCGATTTCCGCGAAAAACTCGCCAAAGTGACCCTCGACGTCACCCACTCGCACTTTTGGGACACGACCTCGATCAACGCCCTCGACAAAGTCGTCATCAAATTCCGCCAACAAGGCGTGGCCGTGGAATTGATCGGCCTCAACCCCGCCAGCAAAGCCATCGTCGAACGCCTCGCGATCTACGACAAAACCGACGCGACCGATCTCGCTTCCGCTCATTGAGCGAGTTCGCATCATACTCGCTTTCCCTCCCTTCGACATGCGCATCCTCATCACCGGCGGCGGCGGCTTCCTCGGCTCGCAGCTCGCCCAAAAACTCCTCGCCCGCGGCACCCTCACCGGCCCCTCCGGCGCCCCCGAGCCCCTCACGGAAATCGTCCTCCTCGACGCCGCCTTCGCGCGCCCCGCGCCCGCGCACCCCACGATTCGCGTCACCCAACTCACCGGCGACATCTCCGACCGCCCCACCGTCTTCGCCGCCGCCGGCGTTTCCACTTCCGCCGCACCCGCCACGCCCGTCGCCTCGATCTTCCATCTCGCCTCCATGGTCAGCGGCGAATGCGAACAGCGCTTCGACGACGCCCTGCGCGTCAACCTCGACGGCGGCCGCCACGTCTTCGAAGCCGCCCGCGCGATCACGGCCGCCACGGGTTCCCGCCCCCGCGTCGTCTTCGCCAGCAGCATCGCCTGCTACAGCGGCGAGTCCGTTTCCCCCGTCAACTCCGACACCACCAAACTCACGCCACGCACCACCTACGGCATGACGAAGGCCATCTGCGAACTCCTCCTCAACGACCACTCCCGCAAAGGCCACTTCGACGGCCGCACCGCCCGCCTCCCCACGGTCATCATCCGCCCCGGCCAGCCCAACGCCGCCGCCTCAAGCTGGGCCAGCGGCATGTTTCGCGAGCCCCTCCACGGCCAGCCCTGCGCGCTCCCCGTGCGCCGCGACCAAGGCCATCCCATGACCGGCTATCGCACGGTGATCGACTCCTTCATCGCCCTGCACGAGGTCCCCGCCTCCGCCCTCGGCGACGACCGCGCCTACGTCCTCCCCGCGCACACCGTCACCCCCGCCCTCGCCGAATCCACCCTCCGTGCCGTCGCCGCCACCCACCACCTCGCGCTCGGTCCGATCGTCGATGCCCCCGACGCCCGCATCCAAGGCATCGTGAGCAACTGGCCCGTCGTCATCGACGCCTCTCGCGCCCTCGCCCTCGGCTTGCCCTCGCCACCATCCCTTCCCACCCTCGTCGAACACTTTCTCGAAGATTTCGGCCCGTCGCGCTCACCGACCGCTCGCTCACGCTGATTGCCTTAAACCCCTTCATCGGGATTGATCCCTCGGGAAAAACACCGCCCCACGCTGATCTTCTTACTCCTATGTCCACCTCGAGCTCTCCCCACACCTGGACTTTCTTCCGCACCGGCGGCCTCGACCAGGTCGCCCTGACCACCGGCGCCGACCTCCTCGCCCTCGACCAACTCGACCAAAAACTCTGGGTCGCGCTCGCCTGTCCCGTCAAAGGCCTCGAGCTCGATGAAAAAACCCTCGCCCTGATCGACGCCGACGCCGACGGCCGCATCCGCGTCCCCGAACTCCTCGCCGCCATCAAATGGGCCTCCCTGCACCTCAAGGACGCCGGCGACCTCCTGAAGGAAAAAGACGCACTCCCGCTCTCCGCGTTCAACGACGCCACCCCCGAAGGCAAGGCCCTCCTCGCCTCCGCCAAACAGATTCTCGCCAACCTCGGCCGCCCGTCCGACACCATCGCCCTCGCCGACGCCTCCGACACCGCAAAAATTTTCACGGGCACAAAATTCAACGGCGACGGCATCATCACCGTCACCTCCACGGCCGACGCGGCCGTGGCCCAACTCATCGCCGACATCATCGCCACCAAGGGCGCCGTCGCCGACCGCAGCGGCGCACCCGGCATCGCCCAGGCCCACATCGACGCCTTCTTCGCCGACTGCACCGCCTTCGCCGCCTGGAGTGCCGCCGGCACCGCCGCGGCCGTCACACCCTTCGGCGCCGGCACCGCCGCGACCGTCGCCGCCGTCAGGGCCATCCGCGCCAAGGCCGACGACTACTTCTCCCGCTGCCGCCTCGCCGCCTTCGATCCCCGCGCCACCGCGGCCCTCAATCGCGCCGAAACCGAATTCGCCGCCCTCGCCGCCAAGGACATGGCCGCCAACCTCTCCGAAATCGCCCACTTCCCGCTCGCCCGCATCGAGGCCGGCCGCGCCCTCCCGCTCGCCGACGGCGTCAATCCCGCCTGGTCCGCCGCCCTGGCCCACTTCCACGCCACCGCGGTCACCCCCGCCTTTGGCCCCGGCAAAACCTCCCTCACCGCCGCCGAATGGGAGAGCCTCAACGCCAAACTCGCCGCCCATGAAGCCTGGGCCGCCGCCAAAGCCGGCGCCGGCGTCGAGCCCCTCGGCCTCCCCCGCCTCACCGCCATTCTCGCCGGCCAGGGCCAGGCCGCCCTCACCGCCCTCGTCGCCCAGGACGCCGCCCTCGCCCCCGAAGCCGCCGCCATTTCCAACCTCGAGAAACTCCTCCGCTACGCGCGCGATCTCCGCGGCCTCCTCCACAATTTCGTCAACTTCGCCGACTTCTATTCCCGCGACCGCTGGGCCGCCTTCCAGGCCGGCACCCTCTACCTCGACAGCCGCTCCTGCGAACTCTGCATCAAGGTCGACGGACCCCACCCGCTCGCCGCGATGAGCAAGACCTACATCGCCTACGTCAACTGCACCCGCCCCGGCAGCCCCGCGATGACCGTCGCCTGCTGCTTCAGCCAGGGCGACAGCGACTACCTCTTCGCCGGCCGCCACGGGGTCTTCTACGACCGCAAGGGCCGCGACTGGGACGCCGTCATCACCAGCATCGTCGACAACCCCATCAGCCTCCGCCAGGCGTTCTGGTCCCCCTACAAAAAATTTGTCCGCATGATCGACGAGATGGCCGCCAAACGCGCCGCCGCCGCCGATGCCGCCTCCAACGACCGCCTCGGCAAAGTCGCCGACAAAGCCGTGACCGCCGCCGCCGATGCCGCCGCCGCCAAGGCCGTGCAAGCCAGCGCGCCCGTGCCGCCCCCGCCGCCCAAGAAACTCGATGTCGGCGTCGTCGCCGCCTTGGGCGTCGCCGTCGGCGCCGTCGGCGGTGCGCTCGCCACCGTGGGCGCCAAACTCTCCGAGATGCACTGGTGGCAGCTCCCGCTCATCGTCATCGGCGTCATGCTCGCGATCTCCCTGCCCGCCGTGATCATCGCGTTCCTCAAACTCCGCCAACGCACCCTCGGCCCCATCCTCGACGCCAACGGCTGGGCCGTGAACGGCCGCGTGAAAATCAACATCCCGTTCGGCACCGCCCTCACCGACGTCGCCAAACTGCCCTCCGGCTCCATCAGCTCCCTCGAGGATCCTTACGAGGACAAGGAGGCCGCGAAACAAAAACGCCGCGCCACCGCGCTGCTCGTGCTCCTGCTGCTCGCCGCCGCCACCGCCTGGATCTTCTGGAACCACCGCCAAACCGGCCGCTACTTCTGGCAACCCGCCCCGGCCGCCGCGGTCGCCCCGGCGGCGGCCACGCCTGCCCCGGCCGCCCCCGCGGCGGTCGCGCCCCCCGACGCGAAAAAATAAGGTCGCCGGACCGGGCCGTCGTTCACCGATACTCCGTCCACTCCGCCGACGCATACTGCTCAACGAGGCCGCTCACTTCGTCCTCGTTGAGTTCCGGCCACGGCGTCGCCTGCGCCTCCGCCCCCAGCATCAGCGCCAACCGGGCGACGAAGTCGGCCTCAAACCGGTCCCAGTCCACGGCCCCTCCGCCCGCGCCCGCGGCCGGCCGCCAGACCGAGCCCTGGCACAACAGGCCGCGCTTGTTCCGTTTCTGCGCCGCTCCCGCAATCTTTTCGCCGGTGCGCTCGTGCACCACATCGTAAACCTCCGCGCGCTGAAAACACACGCCCGCCGGGCCCGCCGCGGCGCCGTCGCCCGCCTCCGCCTCGCCGCACGGTTTCGTCACCGCCGCCACACCCTGCTCCCGCAACGCCGCCGCGAGCGCCTCGTGCACCGCCCGGTAACTCTCCGTCGCCCGCAACTCCTCCAGCGGATGCCCCCGCGGAATCACCAACGCATACGTCCAGTCGTCGCGATGGTCCACAATCCCGCCGCCCGTCGCCCGCCGGCACAATTCGAACGGCGGCTCCACCGCCGCCAGCGCTTCGCGCACGACGGCGATCTTCTGCCCATACCCGAACGTAAACGCCGGCCCCCGCCACCCGTAGTGCCGAAACCGTGACACCCCGGCGCGCGGATAGCGCTGCAAGAGCAGAAAGTCCGTCGCCATGTTCTCGGCGGCGCCGCCGGTGCGGGTGGGGAGGAGGTCCAGCTGCATGGGCGCGCGTCTCAGCTCTGCCGCAAATACCACTCGCGCACCGGCACGGGCACTTTCAACCCCTCGACTTGCGCCGCCACCGCCTGCGGCCGCGTTTTCAGCAGCGCGGCCAGCGGCGCAATGTCCAACGCCAGGCAGGCCTGCCGCTTCTTCGCCGCCTCCGGCGTCTCCGCGCGCGTCACCGCCGCGATCGGCGCCTGCGTTTCCGTCAGCCGGAAACGCTCCCGGATCTTCACGCCGAGCGCATGCCGCGACAGCAGCTCCGTCCCCGCCCAATGCCGCACGCCGCACCCATCGCGCCGCTCGCACAGCTCCACCAGCACCTCCGCCAGATTGTCCGCCGTGCACGGCTGGCGGAATTCATCCGTATACAGCCGCGGCGTCTTCCCCGCCGCCCAGTCCGCCAGCAGGCGTTCGTGCAGACTCCGCTTGCCGCCCGGACTGTCCCCCATCAGCAGCGGCACGCGCAGCGTGATCGCAAACTCCGGCGCCGCCACCCGCACCGCCCGTTCGCTCTCCGCTTTTTGCCGCGCGTAAAGATTGATCGGCACCACCGCGTCGTCCGCCCCATACGGCGCCGGGCGCGTCCCGTCGAACACCTGCTCCGAGGAAAGATGCACGCAGCGCGCACTCACATGGTGCGCCAGCCGCGCCAGCAGCGCCGGCAACCCCACGTTCATCGCCTGCGACCGCGCCGGATCGGCCTCGCACTGCTCCGGCACCGACACCGCCGCACAATTCACGATCGCGTCCGGAAACGCCTCGAGCACCGCCGCCGTCGTCGCCCCCTCGTCCGTCAGATCCACCGCCCGCTTCACCGCCACCCCCGCCAGCTCGCCCGCATAGGTCCCCACCACGCCCGTCACCCGGTGCCCGCGCCGCGCCGCCGCCCGCGCAAACACGGAGCCGACCAACCCCGACGCACCGGTGAGAAAAATGTTCATCGTCGCACAGTTGAAAGGTGAAACCGCACCGACCGCCAGCGGTTCTTTTCGCCCGCTCCCGCCCCGGCCGCCCCGCGCGCGTCACGCATCCAGCAGCTTCCGCGCGGCCTTCAACAGCTCGCTCAACGCGTAGGGTTTGCTCAACCGCGCCAGCCGCCCGGGCGGCAGCCACGTCGCGGCCGCCACGGCTTCCGGACGCCCCGTGCACAACACCCGCAGCTCCCGGTGCGCCGCCGCCAGTTTCCGCCCAAACTTTCCGCCGTCGGTCGCCAGGTTCGCGATCAGCAGCTGCACCGGCCGCGCCAGCTCCCGCAGTTCGCGCCGCGCCGACCCCGGCGACTCCGCCGCGATCACCCGGTAGCCGTCCGCCGTCAGGATGCCCGCCACCATCTTGCGCACCACCTCGTCGTCCTCGATGAGCAACACCGTCTCCGTCCCGCGCGTCGCCGGCAGCGGCGCCACCGCCGCCGGCGGCTCCTCGACGGCCTCGCGCACCGCCGGCAGCAAGATCTCGAAGGTCGAGCCCACGAGCAGCGCGCTCTGCGCCGAAATAAACCCGCCGCTCTGCTGCACCACCCCGTAGACCAGCGCCAGGCCGAGCCCCGTGCCCTTGCCCTCGGGCTTCGTCGTGAAAAACGGTTCGAACAAATGCTTCTGCGTCTCGGCGTCCATCCCCGTGCCGTTGTCCGCCACCGTGATCGCCACATACCGCCCGGGCGGCGTATCCAATTGCCGGCGATTCAGGCCCGTCTTGAGCTCCCGGTTCTCCGTCGTCACCACGATGCGCCCGCGGTCGCGCAGCGCATCCCGCGCGTTCAACACCAGATTCAGCAACACCTGCTGAAACTGCGCCGGATCCGTCTTCACGTTCGCCAGGTTCTCCCCCAGCTCGAGCTCCAGCTTGCCCGCTTCTCCGACCAGCCGCCGCACAATCCCCGCGTTGGCGTTCACCAGGTCGTTGAGATTGATCACCCGCGCGTTCAACGGCTGCCGCCGGCTGAACGCCAGCAACTGCTGCGTCAGCGCCGCCGCCTTGCGCCCCGCGTGGTGGATCTCCGCCACCTCCCGCATCGCCTGCGGATTCGACGCCACATGCGCGGCGAGCATTTCGCAATAGCCGTTGATCACCGAGAGCAGGTTGTTGAAGTCGTGCGCCACCCCGCCGGCCAGCCGCCCCACCGCATCGAGCCGTTGCGCATGCACCAGCGCCTCCTGCAGCCGGCGCTTCTCCGTCTGGTCGCGATACGAGGCGACGATGTGCGTCATCCGGCCGCGCGCGTTGCACAACGGATCGAAGCTCCACGCCGCGCTGGTCGAACTGCCGTCCGCCCGCCGCAAATACCCTTCGCCCACCAGCGGCTGGCCCGGCTGCGCCTTCGGCAGCCAGTGCCGCAGCCGCTCGATGTCCACCCGCTCCAAGTGCAAAAAGCCGTGCGCCCGGTTCACCAACGCCTGCGCGCTGTAGCCCGTCATCGCGCAGAAACTGTCGTTCGCAAACAGGATCTTCAGCCCCAGCGCCCCGCATTTGCACTCGGCGATAAACACGCCCTCGCTCTGCGCCCGCAACGCCGCCGCCAGCAGCGCCGCCGGCGCCGGCCGGACCGCCTGGATCCGGCCCGCCGTCCGCCGCCCGCCCGGTGCCTTTTTTTTCATGGCGCGAGGCGCTCCACCGTCCACCCGCCGTCTTTCCCGCGGCGAAAACGCAACCGGTCATGCAGCCGGCTGCGCCGGCCCTGCCAAAATTCCACCGTCTCCGGCGCCACCCGCCACCCGCCCCAGTTCGGCGGCGTCGGCACTTCCTGCCCCGCATATTTTTTCTCCAACGCCTTCATGGCGTCCTCCAACACCGCGCGCCCCGCGATGATCGCGCTCTGCTGCGCCACCCACGCCCCGAGCTGGCTCGCCCGCGGCCGCGATTGAAAATACGCCTCGCTCTCCTCCCGCGCCACCTTCGTCACCGCCCCCTCAATCGTCACCTGCCGCTCGATCGCAATCCACGGAAACAACAGCGTCACGCGCGGATTCGCCTCCAGCTCCCGCCCTTTGCGGCTCTCGTAGTTCGTGTAAAACACAAACCCACGCCCATCCACGCCCTTCAACAACACCGTGCGCGCCGACGGCCGCCCGTCCCGCGCCGCAGTCGCCAGCGTCATCGCGTTCGGCTCGGGAATCTTTGCCGCCTGCGCCTCCTGGAACCATTTCTCGAACTGCCGAAACGGATCCCGCGCGAGATCTTTCTCGGCGAGCCCGGCGAGGGAGTATTCTTTGCGGAGATCGGCCAGCGACATTTGCGCCACCGTGCCGCGGACGGGCGCCCCTGTCAAAAATCATCTCGTCAACGCCTCGATTTGGGCCCGCGCCCCCGGAAACTCGCCCGCCAGCCCCGCGCGGCTCCCCAGCTCGAACTCCCCGTCGTCCCACGCCGGCGCCATCGTGCAACCGATCAACGCCCAGCCCCGGCGCCCTCCCGCGGCCAACCGCGCCCCCTGCCACACCCCGCCCGGCACGACGAGCTGCAGCACCTCGCCCGCCAGCACGTCGCCGCCCAACCGCGTCACCCGCGCCGCCCCGCCACCCGGCTCCAGCCGCACATGCTCCAGCGCGTCGCCCGCCTGAAAAAACCACACCTCCTCCGTCTTCAGCCGGTGCAGCGCCGAAAAATCCTCCGGCGTCACCAGAAACGTGATCGCGGACCCCGCCGCGCGCCCGTCGGCCCACCGCGCCCCGCTCACCCACGTCTGCCGAAACCACCCGCCCTCGTTCGGCAACGGCGCCAGCCCCAGCCGCGTGATGATCGCTTGCGCCTCGGTGTTCATCCCGCCACCCAACACCGTTTCGCCACCAGAGCGAAGCGCAGAAATTTTCCGTGTCTTCCGGGCGCTCCGGGAACACCCTCCGCCCCGTGACTCCTTCGGCCTACATCGACCTCCACTCCGCCGACCTCCTCGCCCGCCTCCGCCGGCTCGTGGGGATCTCCACCGTCAATCCGCCCGGCGAAAACTACGACGCGATCACCGCCGAGCTCACCCGCGACCTCACCGCCCTCGGCCTGCGCACCCGCCGCTTCCCGATTCCGCGCCCGCTCCTCCGCCAGACCCTCCCGCCCGCGCAGCACGCCTTCCCGCGCTACAACGTCCTCGGCCAACTCGCCGCCCCCGGCGCGAAAAAAACCCTCCACTTCAACGCCCACTACGACGTCGTCCCCGTCTCCGGCACCTGGCGACACGGCAGCCCGTTCAGCGGCACCGTCGACGCCGGCTGGATCTATGGCCGCGGCACGTCCGACATGAAGGGCTCCATCGCGAGCCTCCTCCTCGCCCTCCAGGCCCTCCGCGCCACCGGCACCGCCCCGCGCCTCAACGTCGAGGTCTCGTTCACCGCCGACGAGGAAACCGATTCCGTCCTCGGCACCGGCTGGCTCGTCGAACACGCGCCGATCAAACCCGACTACGCCATCGTCATGGAGGGCGGCGAACTCAACCAGGTCTGCTGCGGCCACAACGGCACGCTCTGGCTCGAAGTCACCGTCCACGGCCGCGCCGC
>CAJAYO010000917.1 GCA_903948415.1 uncultured Opitutia bacterium
CCGACACCGACGACGCCGCAGCGCACCTGGGGAGCTGGTTTGGAAAACATCCGCAAAATCTGAACCGCCCTCGCCCCGCTCCGCAACACCGGACCTCACCCGTTCCCCTGCGCCGTCCGGCCGCCGCCGGGCCGGCTCAGTGCAGCAGCCCCTCGCGCAAAAACAGCTGCCGCCCCGTCTTCGCCGCATAGGCCGCGTTGTGCGTCACGAGCACGAGCGCCGTCTGCGTTTCCCGGCACAGCCCCAACAACAATTCGATCACGGCGTCTCCCGTGTGCTCGTCGAGATTTCCGGTGGGCTCGTCCGCGAGCAGCAGTTGCGGCGCGTTCATCAACGCCCGCGCCACCGCCACCCGCTGGCGCTCGCCACCCGAGAGTTGGGCCGGCAGGTGCGACGCCCGCGCCGCGAGCCCGACCCGCGCGATCAGCTCGTTCGCCCGCGCCCGCTCCGCCGCCCCCGGCGCCTTCACCATGCGCGCGGCCATCAGCACATTCGCCAGCGCGTCGATTTCCGGAATCAGATAAAAGGACTGGAACACCATGCCGAGAAAACGCGCCCGCCGCGCCGCGTGCGCCGGCTCCCCGGCCCACGAGAGCCGCCCCGCATCCGGTTCGTCGAGCCCCGCGAGCAAATTCAACAGCGTGGATTTCCCCGAACCCGATTCACCCCGGATACTCACGCTCTCCCCCGCCCCGATCACCAGGTCCACACCCCGCAACACCTCGATGACGCGGTCGCCGCTCCGGTAATTCTTCCGCACGCCCGCCGCTGCCAAGACCGCGTCACTCATGGCGCTGCCCTCCATTGGTAGGAGCCTGCTTGCAGGCGATATTGACCACGTCATTCACTGCGCAACGCCTCCACGGGTTTGAGTCGCGCCGCCCGCCACGCCGGAATCAGTCCGGCCAGCGTGGAAATCACGATCGACATTACCACCGTCATCACCAGATCGCTCGTCAGCGTGTGCGAGGGCAGGTCCGAAAACTGGTAAAATTGCCGCAGCGTGTCCTGACGCTGCATCAACCGCGCGATGCCGTGCACCAGGTCGTTGCGGATCGCCAACACCCCGAAGCCCAGCGCCACGCCGACCGCCGTGCCGGTCACGCCGATCACGAAGGCCTGCGCACAAAAACACAGCGCCACATCGCGCGCCCGCGCGCCCAGCGCCCCGAGCAACCCGATCTCCCGCGTCTTCCGCACCACTGAAATCAGCAGCGAACTCATCACCGAAAACGCCGCGATGATCACGATGAACAGCAGCAGGAAAAAATTGATGCTCTTCTCCAGATTCAGCACCCACAGAAAATCCGCCCAGCTCTCCATCCACGAAAACGCCCGCGTCGTCCCCGGCGGCAGCGTCGCGTTGAGCTGCGCCACGACCCCGTGTTCGTCCGCGCCCGGCTTCACCCGCACATAGATCCCGTGCACGGTGCGGCCCAGCCCGTAGAGTTCCTGCGCCGCCCGCAACGTCCCGTAGATCGTGCTGCTGTCCAGCTGCTGGTGCCCGATATAAAGTTCGCCCACCACGCGGAATTCCCGCGGCAAAAACACCTCGTCGTTCTTCAGCTTCTCGATCAGCAGCGGCGAATAAATTTCGATCTTGTCCCCCACCCGCACCCCGAGCGACCGCGCGAGTTGCGAACTCAGAATCACCGAATCGTCGTCCAGCGTGCCGATCGCGCCGGCCGGATTGACGAACCGCGCCAGATTGGCGACGCCTTCGATGGTCCCGACCTCGACGCCCCGGAAAATCGGAAACGCCGGCCGCCCGCTCGCCATCACCATCACCGGCCCCTTGGCATACGGCGTCGCCGCCGCCACGCCCGGCGTCGCGTTGATCTGCGCCAGCACCGCGCCCGGATCGTTCAGATAACCGCGCGCCTTGACGTCCACCTCGCCCTCCGTCTCCACGATCATGCGACGGATCTCGTAGCCAAACCCACCCATCACGCTCGTCACGATGATGAGCACCGCCACCCCGAGCGTCACCCCCAGCACCGAGATCGCCGTGAAAAACGGAAACCGCCCGCTCGGGAAGAGCTGCTTGAGGGCGAGATAAAGATACCAGGGCATCGCGTGACCGGTTGAAGTCGGAAGTTTAGGTTGGAGTGAACCGCGTGCGATCAGGTTCCTTCACGCGTCACTTAAACTTCAACGTCCGTCTTAAACGCTCAGGCCGATCCGGGCCTGAGTTGCGGAAACAAAATCACGTCGCGGATGCTCTCCGCCCCCGTGAGCAGAATGCACAGGCGGTCGATGCCCACACCCATGCCGCCCGCCGGCGGCATGCCGTGCTCCAGCGCGAGCAGGAAATCGTGGTCGATGTTCTGCTTCTCCTCGCCCGCCTGCGCCTCGAACATCGCGCGCTGCACGTCGGGATCGTTCTGCTCCGAATACGCCGGCGCCACCTCCATGCCGCCGATCGTCAGCTCGAACACGTCGATCGTCGTCGGATCGTCGAGGCTGATCTTCGCCAGCGGACACAGCTCCTTCGGCAGCTTCAGCACGAACGTCGGCTGGATCAGCGTCGGCTCGATCTTCTTCGAGAAAATCTCGTTCGTAATCTCAAACTCTTCCCACGTCGGACTGACCGCCAGCCCGAGCTTTTCCGCGCCGGCGATCTTCTCCGCCTTGCTGCGCGCAAACCACTCCGCATCGCCCGTCGCCTCGCGGATCAGGTCCTTGTAGTCCACCTCGCGCCACTCGCCCGCGAAGTCGATCTCCTGCCCGCTCGCCGCGTGCTTGATCTTCGTCGTGCCCAGCACATCGCGGCACAGCGTCGTGAGCATATCTTTGATGAGCGTCATCATCCCGCGGTGGTCGCTGTAGGCCTGGTAGACCTCGAGCATGGTGAACTCCGGGTTGTGCTTCCGCGACACGCCTTCGTTGCGGAAAATGCGCCCGATCTCGAACACGCGGTCGAACCCGCCCACCAGCAGCCGCTTCAGCCGCAGCTCCGTCGCGATGCGCAGAAAGAAATCCACATCGAGCGCGTTGTGGTGCGTCTTGAAGGGCCGCGCCGCCGCGCCGCCCGCCGTGTTTTCCAACACCGGCGTCTCCACCTCGATAAACTGCTGCGCCTCGAGGAAACGCCGGATGTGCGACACGATCCGCGACCGCAGCAACAACCGCGCCCGCGATTCCGCGTTCACGATCAGATCCAAATACCGCTGCCGGTAAACTTGCTCCGGATCGCTCAACCCGTGCCACTTCTCCGGCAACGGATGCAGCGCCTTCGCGACCAGCGTATAACTCTCGACGCGCACGGTCACCTCGCCGGTCTTCGTCTTAAACAAGGTGCCTCTCGCCCCGAGAATGTCGCCGAGATCGAGTTTCTTGAACGCCGCGTAGGCCACGTCGCCCACGACATCCTTCTTCACGTAGAGCTGGATCTGCCCCTGCTGGTCGAGAATCTTCACGAACTGGCTCTTCCCCATGTCGCGGATCGTCACGAGCCGTCCCGCCACCGTGACCGTCACCGCGTTGTCCTGCCCGTCGACGTGGAGCTTGATCGCATCGCCCGAAAAATGGGTCGTCGCGACGTTGGCGCGGAACGGATCGAACCCACCCGCGCGCATCTCGGCGAGCTTGGCGCGCCGCACGGCGTGCTGATCGTGACTGATATCGGAAGGAGGGAGGTCGCTCATGGAGCCGCGCACCGTGGCGCCCGCCCTCGCGCTGCGCAAACGGAAAACTTCCGCCTGACAATCCCCCCTTCCTCGGTAACGTCCGCGCCGTGCCCGCCGACGCCACACCCACCGCCACCACCGCTCCCGCGACCCTCGACTGGGGCCGCACGCGCTACGCCGATGCACTCCGCGCCCAAGAGGATCTCGTGGCCCGCCGCATCGCCGGCGAGGTCGGCGACACCCTCGTCTTCACCGAACACGAACCCGTTTTCACCGTCGGCCTGCGCGCCGGCGCCAGCACCCACCTCGTCTGGTCCGCCGACCGCCTCGCCCGCGAGGGCGTCGACGTCGTCCCGACCAACCGCGGCGGCGACATCACCTACCACGGCCCCGGCCAAATCGTCGGCTACCCCGTCGTCTCGCTCGCCCCGCACAAAGACCTCCACGCCTACCTCCGCTTCCTCGAACAAGTCCTGATCAACGCCCTCGCGTCCCTCGGCCTGCCCGCCGCCGCCCGCCGCGACGGCCTGACGGGCATTTGGATCGGCCCGCGCAAAATCGCCGCCCTCGGCGTCGCCGTCCGCCGCTGGGTCACCTACCACGGTTTTGCCCTCAACGTCTCGCCCGACCTCGCCCACTTTGGCGGCATCGTCCCCTGCGGCATCGCCGCCACCGAGGGCACCGTCACCTCCCTCCGCGCCGAACTCGGCCGCGACGTACCCCTCGCCGCCGTCAAAACCGTCCTCGCCCGCGAATTCTCGACCCTCCTCCCGGAATTCCTGTCCGCCGGCCGCCCCGTTTAACCCCGCCACACCCTTCATCAGCCCGCGTCATTCCCGGAATTTATCCGTGTTCATCCGTGTAATCCGTGGTTAACTCTGCTCTCTCCTGTTTCCCGATCTCCCATCTCCGAATCAATGGACACCACGCGCAAGCCCTCCTGGCTCCGAGCCAAACTGCCTTCCGGCCCCGGCTACAACGCCACCCGCCAGCTCGTCGACCAAAACGAACTGCACACCGTCTGCCAGAGCGCGCAGTGCCCGAACCTCGGCGAATGCTGGTCCCGCGGCACCGCCACCGTGATGATCCTCGGCAACATCTGCACGCGCTCCTGCAACTTCTGCGCGATCCAGACCGGCCGCCCCACCGAACTCGACCTCGGCGAACCCGCCCGCGTCGCCGACGCCGTCGCCAAGATGAATCTCAAGCACTGCGTCATCACCAGCGTCGCCCGTGACGAACTCGCCGACGGCGGCGCCGCCGTCTGGGCCATGACGATCCGCGCCATCCGCCACCGTTGCCCGGACACCGCCATCGAAGTCCTCGTCCCCGATTTCAAGGGCAACATGGAGCACGTCGACGTCGTCCTCGACGCCAAGCCCGACATCTACAACCACAACCTTGAGACCGTCGAGCGCCTCCAAAAACCCGTCCGCGTCCAGGCCCGCTACGACCGCTCCCGCTCCGTCCTCCGCCACGCCAAGAGCCGCGGCTTCGTGACCAAGACCGGCATCATGCTCGGCGTCGGCGAGGAGCAGCACGAGGTCGAGCAGACCCTCCGTGACATCGCGTCCGACAAAACCGACATCCTTACCATCGGCCAGTATCTCCAGCCCTCGCCCAAGCATCTGCCCATCTCGCGCTGGGCCCCGCCGGAGGAATTTCTCCACTGGAAAAACTTCGGCCTCAGCCTCGGCCTCGGCGTCGTCGAAAGCGGCCCCCTCGTCCGCTCCAGCTACCATGCCGACGAACAGTCGCAGAAATACACCGGCGCCGAACACCTCAACACCGCCAACGCCCTGGCGGGAGCATAAGGCCAGCGAAAGACCGCGAGTCCCTATCGCGCCACGCCACCGAACACGAAGCGAGGCTTGCGCGTCAGCCGAGGCAAGCCCATCGCCCACCGATCGTCTTCACGGAATTCAAGCCGCGGATGACGCCACTCCGCCTCGAGGAAACGGTGAAAGCGCTGGCCTTCCTCCGCAGCCGCCTGCGCGCCGACACCGCCGCCAATCGCGAAGCACTCGCGCAGCGTCACGCCGAGATGGACGCCGGGGAAAGAGTTCGCCGGGAAGGCCTGATACGAACGTCCCGTAGGTTTCAGACTTTGCCTCGGTAGGCCCGCCCGGTGGGCGGGCAACCCGGCCGCCGGCCGGGCCGACCGTCGAAAAACCACCGGACGTTGGTATCACCGCACGACCGCCGATCCGCCCGGGGTGTGCCGTGCGCTCCGCGCACGGCTCAACGCGTCACGCTACGACCGCCGATCCGCCGCCCGCGGAGCGGCCGGCCCACCTCGGATCCTCGGGTGACCGAGGCAATGCGCTTTGTTTGTCATGGCGAGGAGCGCAGCGACGTGGCCATCCATCTGACCATCCACCTGCACTCACTCCCGCGTGCGCGCCGCACCCATTCCCCACGCCAGCACCCCGCCCAGCCCGAACCCCACCGCGTTCACCGTCCCGTGCACCGCCCGCAGCCACGGCACGTCCAGCCACGGCATCGGCGCCGCAAAACTCCGGGCCGCATACGCCGCCGCCAACGTCATCCCGAAAAACAGCGACGCGCCCGCCACCAAAAACAAGCCGCGCCTCACCGGCGATCCCGTGCTCGGCTCCGTCCCGAGGCGCACATGCAGCACCGCGACCGCCATTCCCGCCAGGGCGAGGCCGCACCCGGCCGCAGCTTCGGACGCCGGCCCCCAGCCGAACTGCGTCGTCGTGATGCCGATCGCCACCGCCGGCACGCCCAGCACCACGCCCACCGCCGCGCGCGTCGCGAGCCGTGACTCCGGAAACGCCCGCACCGTCAGGCCCGCCAGCAACGGCAGCAGCAATCCCGCGAAATGGAAATGCACCGCCGTCAGCGCGACGATCGCCCCGTCAAACCCCAGCGGCCGCTGTCCCGCCCGATCGGCAAACACCCACGCCCCGCCCACCCCGAGAAAAATAAA
>CAJAYO010000918.1 GCA_903948415.1 uncultured Opitutia bacterium
AGGTGGAGCGCGAGTTGGAGCGATTCGAGGGCTTCGTCGTCGCGCACGGGGCGCGTGGGGTCGGTGCGTTCGAAATGGCGCGTCTTCGCGAGGGTTTTTTCGAGGGCGAAGACGATGTCGCGGAGCTCGGCGGCCTTCTCGAATTCCTGCCGGCCGGCGGCGGCGGTCATTTCGTGGCGGAGGCTTTCGAGCCACTCGCGCGATTTGCCCTCCAGAAACGTGCAGGCCTCCTCGGCGCGGCCCCGGTAGGCTTCGGCGGAGACGACGGTGGCGGCGCCGTAGAGTTCGCTGCGCACATCGTCGTAGAGGCGCCAGGTGCCGTCGGGGAGTTTTTCGGGCGTGCCGTCGGCGAGCAAAATGCCGAACTGGCGGCGCATCTGGTTGAGGGTTTTGCGGAGGAGGCCGCTGTGCGCGAATGGGCCGAAGTAGCGCGAGCGGTCCTCTTTTTTCAGCCGGGTGAGGCGGAACCGGGGGAGTTCCTCGCCGAGGTCGACGCGGACGAGGAGGAAGCGTTTGTCGTCGGTGAAGTCGGTGTTGTAGCGCGGGCGCCACTGTTTGATGAGTTTGCCCTCGAGGAGGAGCGCTTCGGGCTCGGACTTGACCTCGATGGTTTCGAGGTCGGCGATCATTTCGATCAGGGCGCGGATTTTCGGCTGGGAGACCGTGCGGGCGCGGCCGCGCTGAAAATAGGAGGAGACGCGTTTCTTGAGGGATTTCGCCTTGCCGACGTAAATGATGCGACCCAGCCGGTCCTTCATGAGGTAAACGCCCGGTTTATCGGGCAGGTGACGCACCTTCTCTTTGAGATTAACCGGTTCAGACGCTGGCATTTTGGAATAGTTCGCCTATTTTCCAATCTCGCAAGTATGGTCTCCTCTCACAACGCCGCCACCCCGGGCTCAGCCGCGCGCAAGCCGGTGGCCCAAATCCGCTACGAACTGCTCACTTTGGGGGACGAGTTGCTGCTCGGGCTGACCGCCAACGGCCATCTGACGTTCATTGGCGCGCAACTGGGGCGCCGCGGGGTGACCTTGGGGCGCAATGTGACCATCACCGACGAGGCCGAGGTGATCGTTGCGCAGTTTCGCGAGAGTTGGGCGCGGGCCGACGTGGTGATCACGACGGGCGGGCTGGGGCCGACGTGCGACGACCGGACGCGGGAGGCGATCGCGGAGGTGTTGGGGCAGAAACTCGTGCGGGACGCGGAGATCGTGCAGTCGATTTCGGACCGGTTCACCCGGTTGGGCCGCAAGATGACCGACAACAATCTCAAGCAGGCCGACCGGTTCGAGCGCGGCGAGGTGCTGCCCAACGGCAATGGCACCGCGCCGGGGCTGTGGGTGGAACAGGACGGCAAGGTGCTGGTGATGCTGCCCGGCCCGCCGAATGAATTGCAGCCGATGTTTCTCGAGCAGGTGGTTCCGCGGCTGGCGGCGCGCGGGCTGTTGCTCGAACGCGAAGCCTATGTGCAGCTGCGCACGGCGGGCGTCGGCGAATCGATGCTCGAAACGCGGCTCCAGCCGATTTTCACCCCGTACGGCGACGCGCTGAGCGTGGCGTTTTGCGCGCATCAGGGCGCCGTGGATTGCCGGGTGAGCTCGCCCGGCGGGCAGCTGAGCTACGAGCAGCTCGAGGGCATCGCCCGCGAATGCGGGGCGCTGCTGGGCGAAGACCTGATGTGCTACGGGCACGACACGCTGGCGAAGACGGTGAGCGATTTGCTGCGCGCGCAGGAAAAGACGCTCGCCGTGGCCGAAACCGCCACGGGCGGCCTGCTGGCCAACGCGTTCACCGGCGTGCTCGGGGCGTGCAAGTTTTTCGCCGGCGGGGTGGTGTGCTACTCGAACGACGCGAAGATGCAGCTGCTCGACGTGCCGGAGTGCCTTCTGGCCCAGCACAGCGCGGTGAGCGACGAGTGCGCGGTCGCGCTCGCGACCGGGGCGGCGGAAACGCTGAGTGCGGATTATGCGCTCGCGGTCACCGGGTTTGCCGGACCCTGCACGGGCACGACGCAGCATCCCGTGGGGACGATCTTTGTGGCCCTCCACGCGCCCCACGGCGTGTGGTCCAAGAAACTCAATTATCCCGGTCCGCGCGAGACTGTGAAAGTCCGGACGGTGAACGCCGCGCTCGATTGGCTGCGGCGGGAGTTGCTGCGGGCGGCGAGCGGAGCCGCGGTGCCCGCGCGCCGCACCGGTTTGATGCAGTGAGGCGGGGCGGCGGCGACCGGGTGCGACCGGGCCCGCGCGACCGCAGGGAAATGGTCTCCGCCCGGGCGGGGGCGAGGCGATGGCTCGCTCAGGCGCCGAGGAGCGTGCGGAGGGCGGCCAGGTATTTTTCCTGCGTGCGCGCGATGACGTCGGCCGGCAGGCGGGGCGCGGGTGGTTTTTGGTCCCACTTCAGGGCGAGGAGGTGGTCGCGCACGAATTGTTTGTCGAAACTCGGGGGCGAGCAGTCCGCGCGATAGTCGGCGGCCGGCCAATAGCGCGAGGAGTCGGGGGTGAGGACCTCGTCGATGAGGTAGAGGTGGCCGGCGGCGTCCGTGCCGAATTCGAATTTGGTGTCGGCCAGAATCATGCCGGCCTGTTTCGCGCGGTCGTGGCCAAACCGGTAGAGCGCGAGGCTGGTGGCTTTCACTTTTTCATAGAGGGCGGGGCCGACGATGGCGGCGGCCTGCGCGTCGTTGATCGGCTCGTCGTGCTGGCCTTTGGGGGCTTTGGTCGTCGGGGTGAAAATGGGTTCGGGCAGGCGGTCCGCCTGGCGCAGGCCGGCGGGCAGGCGGAGGCCGCAGACCTCGCCGGTTTTTTGGTAGGAAGACCAGCCGCTGCCAATGAGGTAGCCGCGGGCGACGCACTCGATGGCGAGCGGTTGCAGTTTGCGCACGATCATGCTGCGGAGCTGGAGGTCGCGGTCGGTGAGGCCGCGGCGGGCGAACTCGCCGGGCTGGTCGGGCAGGAGGTGGTTTTGGATCAGCGCGCCGGTCTGGGCGAACCACCAGTGGCTCATCTGCGTGAGAATGGCGCCCTTGCCGGGGATGCCGTCGGGCAAAATCACGTCGAACGCGGACAGGCGGTCGGTGGCGATGAGCAGGAGGGCATCGCCGAGGTCGAAGATTTCGCGGACTTTGCCGGAGGCAATCCGGGGAAAAGGCAGGCCCTCGATGGTGGTGACGGCGGTGGCGGGAAGCGCGGCGGAGAGGGCGGCGAAGTTCATCGGGAAAGGTGTTGGTGAAAGGAGCCGAAAGGTCGCGAACAAAATGGGTCGCGTGGCGGGGGCGAAGGGCGAGCGGACGAAGAGAATGGAAATTAGCCTTGCGCGGGCGGGGTCGCGCCGTAGCGTCCCGGCTCCGCGGTTAGTCCCCATCGTCTAGCCCGGTTAGGACACTACCCTTTCACGGTAAGAACCGGGGTTCGAATCCCCGTGGGGACGCCAG
>CAJAYO010000919.1 GCA_903948415.1 uncultured Opitutia bacterium
AAAAAGCCTTTTCGCTCGGCCGAGGCGGCCTCCGGCTGAAACCCGCCGAAACGCCCCACGATTTCCCCGACTCGCGCCCCGACCGTCTGTTCGTCGTCCGTCCGCGCCGCCTGGAAAAGTCTGCCACCCGGCTCGGCCACACGACCGCCAACCCACCCGCGAACGCCCCGGCATCGGGCCATGCGGTCGCCCCACGCTGCGGCGCGATGGGCGGCGGCGGGCTCACCTCATTTGGCGCGCTGGATCAGCTCCACCTCGTAGCCCTCGGGCGCATCGATGAACGCGATCACCGAGCCGCTGCCCGTCAGCGTCGGACCGTCGCTGAGCTTGAAACCCTTCGCTTCCACCTTGCGGGTGAACTCCGCCAGATCCTCCACCTCAAACGCGAGGTGCATCAGGTCGGGCTGCACCACCACCGCCGGCGCTCCGGGCGGCATCTGGCAAATCTCGATCTCCTCCTCGCTGTTCGGCGTCGCGAGAAACACGATCTGCGCCCCGCGCGGCGACGTGCTGCGGCGGGCCACTTTCAGCTCGAGGGCCTGCTCGTAAAATTTCACCGTGCGCTCGATGTCATTCACGCGCATCCGGGTGTGGAGAAGTTTTTTGACCATGCGCGGACGTTGCACGCCGGAACCGCGTCGCGCAAGCTGCGCTCGATGTCCCTCACGCTCTCCGACATTCAGGCCGCCCACCTCCGCATCGCGCCCCACATCCATCGCACCCCCGTGCTCACGAGCGCCACGCTCGACGCACTCTGCGGCGGACACCTGTTCTTCAAATGCGAGAACTTCCAGAAAATCGGCGCCTTCAAAGCTCGCGGCGCCGCCAACGCCGTCTTCTCCCTCACCGATGCCGAAGCCGCCCGCGGTGTCGCCACCCACTCGTCCGGTAACCATGCCGCCGCCCTCGCCCGCGCCGCCCGCCTGCGCGGCATCGCCGCCCACATCGTGATGCCGTCGAACGCCCCGCAGACCAAAATCGACTCCGTCCGCCGCAACGGCGGCCTCATCACCTTCTGCGCACCCAACGTGGTCGCCCGCGAAACCACCTGCGCCCGGGTGATGGCCGAGACCGGCGCGCGCCTCGTCCATCCCTACAACGATTACGCCGTAATGGCCGGCCAGGGCACCGCCACGGTCGAACTGCTCGCCCAGGCCCCGGACCTTGACCTCGTGATCGCACCGGTCGGCGGCGGTGGGCTCCTCTGCGGCACGGCCGTCGCCGCGAAAGGCCTGCGCCCCGGCATCCACGTCATCGCCGCCGAGCCCGCCGCCGCCGACGATGCCGCCCGTTCTTTCGCCTCCGGCACCCTCGCCCCCGTCGCGCCGACGACCACGATCGCCGACGGCCTGCGCACCGCGCTTGGCGAGCGCAATTTTCCGCTCATTCGCCAACACGTCGATGCCGTCGTCACCGTTTCCGAGGAGGGCATCGTGACCGCGATGCGGCGCATTTGGGAAGTCCTCAAGATCATCATCGAGCCGAGTTGCGCCGTGCCCTACGCCGCCATCCTCGAGGGAAAAATTCCCGTCGCCGGCCGGCGCGTCGGCCTCATCCTCACCGGCGGCAACGTCGACCTCGACTCGCTGCCGTGGCTGAAGAAATAATCCGCCCCTTCCCCGCCCATGCGCGTCCTCCTCTTCGCCCTCGCCCTGCTCGCCCCCACCCTGGTCTCGGCCGCCGGCGCGCCGCCCCGCATTTATCTGGTCGGCGATTCCACCATGGCCGACAAACCGCTCGACCTCCCCGAGCGCGGTTGGGGCATGGCCCTCGGCTCATTCTTCACCGATCTGCCGACGATCCGAAATCACGCGATGAACGGCCGCAGTTCGAAAAGCTTCATCGACGAGGGCCGCTGGGAGAAAGTCCTCGCCGAGCTCACGGCCGGCGACTTCGTGATCGTTCAGTTCGGCCACAACGACGAGAAGATCGAAGACCCGAAGCGCGGCACCGATCCGCAAACCAGCTTTCCCGACAATCTGCGTCGCTACGTCCGGGAAGCGCGCGCGAAAGGCGCCGCACCGATCCTCGCCACCCCGGTCTGCCGGCGAAAATTCGATGCGGCCGGCCGGCTCGTCCCCACCCACGGTGCGTATCCCGCCGCCACCCGCCGGGTCGCCGCAGAGGAAAAAGTCCCGCTGCTCGAACTCGAAACCGCCACCGCCACCTGGCTCCAAGCCGAGGGCGACGAGCCGACCAAAAAATACTTCATGTGGATCGAACCCGGCCGACATCCCAAGTTCCCCGAGGGAAAAAAAGACGACACCCACTTCGTCGCCGCCGGTGCCACCAAGGTCGCGTCCCTCGCCGTCGCTCAAATCCGCGAGCAAAAACTCCCGCTCGCCGCTTGGTTGAAGTAGTATCGGCATTCCCGCTGCCCCCTCCGTCCGCCCGAGGTGGAGCGCGTTGACCCCAACGCGCTTTCAGGAATTCCACCGCTGCGCCGCGCGTCGCCTCGACGAATCCGTCCCTCCCTCACCGGCAACCGCGCCCGCCTCACTCCAGGTGAAACACTTCCTTCAGGCCGCTCGCCACCGGGCTGTGGTCCGCGTTTGACGGCATCACGTCGCCCATGTGTTTCCACCAGCGCTGGCACACCTCCGTCTGCGCGATCGCCGCCCAGCGGGCTTCGTCCTCGACTTCCACATACGCGAACAGCTGGCGCGTCTCCTCGTGGAGAAAAATCGAGTAGTTGTGCGCCCCGTGCGCCTGCAACACCGCGACCAGTTCGGGCCAGATCGGCTGGTGGCGCCGGGCGTATTCCGCCTCGTGCCCGGGATGCACGCTCATCACAAAGGATTTCCGGATCATGGGAGTTTCGGGAGATAGGACTCCGCCGGCTTCGGCGCCGCCGGCGCCGCGGGTTTCGCCGCCGCCGGCTCGGTGTCGCGCGCAAACGCCGTCGCCAACATCTCAAAACGGGCCCGGTCCGCCGGGTCGCGCGAAATCTTCAGTCCGTGCTTGGCCAAAATCAGCGCTTCCTTCGCGAAATTCTGCTGCGCCGCGAGCGTCGTCGCCTGCAGCACCAACGGCGTGTTGCGCGGAAACGTCTGCACCCCTTCCAGCACCACATCGAATTCCGCCCGGGTCGGCGGGCGCGCGGACCGCGACCAAACGTCCCCCATCAGACCGTAGACGGCGGCCATCGGCGGCCGCTGCTTGCGGGCGACGAGGAGCGGCTCCAGCACCTGCGCGACCTGCTTTTCGCTCAGCTTGTCCCCGGCCGCCGCCGCCGGCTGCGCCCGCGCTTCGTCATAACGGAGCCGGGCGAGTTCCAGATAGGCCCGGGGCCGCTCGACCTTCGCCGTTGCGGCGGCCTCGAGAAATTTCCGCGCGCGATCCGTGTTGCCGGCGCCCCGCTCGTCGAGCCCGAGGGCGGCCAGCAACGACGCCTCGCGTTCGCCGCGAATATACGGCGCGATCAGCGCCAGGTGCGCCTGGTCGCCGTGCTTCCCCAGCCGCAGCGCTTCGCCGACGATGCGCCCGGCCTCGGACTCCGTCGCATCGCGGAGCGTGAACGGCGGCGCATCGGGCAGCGCCTGCCCTTTTTTCGCCGTGTATTGCATCGACTTGTAGTCGGTGAACCCGATGTAGCCGCGGACTTCCAGGTTCATCTTCTTGAAATCCATCCCGAAGCACTCCTTGAAAATCGCCTCGGTGGGCGCCTCGTTGCCGACGCGCGAGAGGAACTTGATGAACCCTTTTTGATACCGCTGCCCGCGCCCATAGAGGCACATGTGCACAAACGCATAGGACTGCGCCGACCAAAACGTGCTGCGCTGTTTGGGCGGATCGGCAAACAGCTCGGGAAACGACATCAGGTGCCGTTCGTTCAGGATGCGGTTGAAATCACCGGTGCGCGGGCCGCCGAAGCCGTCGCCGATCTGGGCGAAGTTGATCCATTTCTTCGTCACATCGATCGAGGCGAACAACTGCACCAGTCCCTCTTCAAACCAGGGCGGGGCGCGGCCGGACATCTGCCGGCGGATCAGATAACGGAAATACTCCTTGTAGAAACCGCGGTAAGGATCGGCCTCCTCGGTCGTGTTGTCCTCAAGCAGAAACTCGGACAGCGCGAAATCGACCACAATCACCCCGCGCTCGGGGTCGTCAAAAAAAAGGCTGTTGGTACGGTAGCGGTCCTCGTCGCGTTCGGCCGGCAAAAAGCGGTCGAAGCCTTTGCCCCGGCCGGTCAGAATCAGGCTCGTCGGCACCGCCACGTCGGCCGTGCTGAAGCCCGGCATGATCTCGTTGATCGCCGCCTGCAGCAGAAAGAAATCCTTCACGAAGCGCGTGGTTTCCCGCACCGACACGCTTGAGAGCACTTCGAACCCGGGAATCGAAGCGTAGCGCCACGACTCCGGCGGCGGGAGCACGCGGCGATCCGTCACCTCGAAAACCGGCAGTTCGACCGGGGCGTCGCCCACCGTAAAGGGCGCGGCGGGCCGGGCCGGCCCGGCCGTTTGCGCCGACCCCCACGGGGCGGCGCCCAGGGCGAGGAGACCGCCGGCACGAAGGCAGGCCCGGACGAGGCGAAAAGGAGCGGCGGTCGTGATCATGGCGATGGGGGAAGAAATTTTCTTGCGGCGCAGACCCCGGGCGGGCGTCAGCGTTTCGGCGCCGGAGCGGGCGCCCCGGCCTTGGTCGCGGCCGCCGGTTCCGGCAGCAGCGGCGGCGCCGGCGGCAGGGTGGCTTTCAGGGCCTCGAACAACCCCTTGGCCTTGGCGTCGAGCGCGACCTTGATGCCGTAGTCGGTAAACGCATGCGCCACGTCGAGCATGCCCGCCTGCGCGCTGAGCCCCGCGGCCGCGTAGAGCATCTTGAGACGCCCGGGAAACAGGCGCACGCCTTCGACGAGATAGACCACGTCCTCCTTCTTCGGCGGCGTGGCGCTGCGCACCCACGTCTCCGTCATCAGCTCATAGACCTCGGGCAACGACGGCGGCTGCAGGCGCGCCACGAGCAACGGGCCGGTGATCGCCGCCACCTGCTCCGGGGAAAATTGCGCCCCGGCGCCGGGCTTCGCCAGCGCGTCGGCATAACGGAAACGCGCGAGCTCCAAATAGGCGCGCGGGCGGACGACCTTGGCGGCCGTGGCGGCCTCGATGAATTTCCGCGCCCGCGTTTCTTCGCCATTGACCCGGTCGTAGAGCCCCAGCGCCGCGAGCAACTTCGGCTCCCGCTCACCCCGGATGTACGGCGCGGTCAGCTCGGCTTTCGCCTTGGCCTGATGGCCCGCCAGCGCGAGCGCCTCGCCCTTGATCCGGCCGACCTCGGACTCCGTGGCGTCCCGCAGCGCCAGCGGCGCGCCCGACGTCAGACCCGCTCCCTTGAGGACATACTCCTGATGCTGATAGTCGGTGAAATCGATATAGCCCCGCAGCTCGAGGAGCATTTTCTTGTAGTCCATCTTGAAGCACTCCTTGAAGAGCTCCTCCGTGATCGGCTCTTTGCCCAGCCGCATCAGGAAGGTCCCGAACGCCTTCTGGTAACGCTTGCCGCGACCGTAAAGGCACATGTGGACAAACGCGTAGCTCTGCTTGGCCCAGACGTTGTTCCCGAGCGGATTGATCGCTTCGGGCGAATCCGCGTTCACCGCGAAAAACTTCGGAAACGGGACGAGCGCGCGCCGTTGGAGCGCCGCGTTGAAATCCCGGTCCTCCGCCGGCGCACCCGCGATCTGGAGGCCGTCCGGATCGTCTGCGGCCGTCAGCGCATTCATCGCCGCCACGGCGCCCGCCTGCGCGGAGACCGTGTTCGGATCCTCCAGCTTGCCAAACACGATGTGGTTCGGATCCACCTTCATCGCCATGATGATTTGCGCCATGCCCTCCTCCAGCCACGCGGGCAGCCGCGGTTCGCTCCGGCTGAGCAGAAAATGGACATATTCACGATAAAGCTGCTTGTCGTGTTCGACCGAAATCAGGCTCGAGTCCGTGCCCGTCGCCGCGTCATTCGCCGTGTCCGTCGCGAGGATGTTCAGCGTCGTCGACTGCAGATCGATGATGATCGCGGTTTGCTCGCGGTTCTTGAGAAACAGGCTCGCCGTCGCCCGGTCGGGACCGGATTTCCCGGCGGGGACGAACCCGTCAAACTTCGCGCCCTTCCCACAGAGAATGAGCGACGTCGGCACGCCCGTGCGGTTCGGGATCGGCCAGACAAGCGCCAGCGCCTCCTTGAACTGGTCAAAATCCTTGATCAGCCGCCGCGTGGCCTTGTCGGACGCATTCGAGAGAATCTCGAAGCCCGTGATCTCCGCGTAGCGCCAGGCCTCGGGCGGGGGCAACTCCCGCGTGTCGGTCACGACAAACTTGGGCAGCTCCACCACCGGGCTCGCGGCGGCGGCCGCCGCAGTGTCCTGCGCCCGAAGGCACAGGGCCGGCGCGGCGAACAGCGCGAGGGAAAGCACCAGGAGGCGGCGGCAGGGAGACGGAAACAAAGACGCGCGGTTCATGCGGGGAGAGACGGACGGTAAGAGGCAGAGGTTTCGTGTCCTTCGGACGGACCGCAGCAGCCAATCCCCCTCCGGCCCCGGGGGCTAGAGAAAACCATCCCGGCGCAACGCCGGCGCGCCCTCCGCTCACGCCGCCCACTTGAGCAGCAGCACAAACAGCCCGATGATCGCCCCCGACACCGCGCAACAAATCAGGAAACCGACGGTATCGACCCGATCCCATTTGCAGAATTCCCACGACGAATTCGGCAACAGCTTGGTGTGGTCAAACCGGCCGGGGTTGCGCCGGGTTTCAGCCATCCCGGCCGCCTCCAGCTCGGGCGTGTCGCCCACCGGCGTCTTCATTTTGCCATAGAACTGGTCGACCCGCGCCCGGTCCGTCGGCCGCGTGAGATAGCTCACCAGCACCAGCACGACAAAGGGAAACAACCCGTCGAAGTAGAAGGTCGCCGCTTCGCGTCCCTGCGGCGCGAGCTTGGCCACATCCAGACCGAGCTTGCCGAGCAGATAGCATTCGAGATTGAACCGTCCTCGCCCCTCCAGCGCGCTCGCGGGATCCTCGGGATTGATCCGCACCAGTTGCTTCCAGTAAACGGGCACGGGCTTGGACTCGGCCGTCGTGCTCATCACCGCGAGCGCCGGCGCCTGCCGCACGGACCGGACTTCCGTCGCGATGTTCGGCACCGCCAAAATCGTCAGCACGGTCAACGACACCGACCACCACACCGCCTTCGCCGTCAGCCGGCGCCAAAAGAAAATCGTCAGGATCGCGGCGCCGAACGGAACGTTGACCGTCAGCACCAGTTTCACGATCGATTCAACGTCGCCCATGAGCTCCGCCGAGATCACGCCGAGGCCGAGCACCGCCACGATCGTCCAGCGCGCGACCGTCACGCCCTGCGCCTGCGTCGCGTCGGGCCGCAGGTGCCGGTAGACATTGCGCACAAACAGCGACGAGATCGCGAGCGCCTTGGCCGCGAGCGTCGACATCGTGCCCGCCAGCACCCCGGCGAGCATGAGCCCGATCAGGCCGGGACCGAGGAGCTTGTTCGACATCGCCCCCCACACGATGTCCGGGTCCGCGAGTCCGCCGACGCCGAAGAGCGCGATCGCGATCAGACCGGCAAACGCCCACAGGATGATCATGAAACGTTTCAGATAGTTGCCCGTCACGCCCATGCGCGCCGCAAATTCGTTCTTCGCCGAACCCGCGATCCCCATGTTGTGGCTCAGCCCGCCGTTCTGCACGATGCTGATAAAGAGCACGGCCGCGATAAAGAGCGGCGACCCGCCCGGCCCGGCGAACAGATCCAGCATCTGCCCGGGCACCTTGTGGGCAAGCTCCCCCCAGCCGCCGATGGCCGCGAGCCCCGTCGGTATCAGCAGCACCGAAAACACGATGATGAGCACGCTCTGCAGCGCCTCGTTGACCGCCGCCGCCGCCATGCCGCCCAGCACGATGTAGGCGCCCACCACGAGGGTGAACCCGAGGTAGAAGGGCAGCGAGCGCAGCAGCGTAATGTAGCTGTGCAGCTCCCCGCGCGCCTGCCGGTCGCGCAACGTCGCCAGCCGCGCCTTCGCCGCTTCCGGCAGCGCGACGGTCCCGCCCACCGCCTGTTTCTCCAGCCCCTTGAGCTCGCGATAGTCGTCGACCGCCGAACGCTCCGCCGCGGTCCACTCGATCTCGGGCTTCACCACCAATGACGACGCGATCTTGTAGGCCACGTAATTGCCGAAGCCGAGAAACACGCACGCCACCACGACCTGAAACAGCGCGTAGAGCCGGCTGAGTCCGCGGCTGTCAAACCGGTCTTCGAACAAGTCCGCCGCCGTCACGAGCCGCACCCGGCGAAACCACGTGTTCATGAACCAAAAATACGGATTCATGAACACCGTCTGAAACGAAAACCAGACGCCCGTCACACCGCGCTGAAACACCAGACTTGCCGTGCTCACGGCGCCCTGCGGCTCGGTGGCGTTGCCGAAGTTCAGAAAAAATTGGTAGAGTTTTCCGAGCGACCGGCCCGCGAGAAAAAACCCCTCCTCGCTGCCCGCGACCTTCGTGGCGCGCTTCCCGATGTAAAGCACCGCCGCCAGGTAGGCGAGGATGACGAGCAAATCGACGAGGTGAAGGCTGCCAAATATTCTCATAACAAAGTCCGGGGTGAAAGAGGTGGAAAAAACGTGCGACGTCCCGGCCCCCGCGGCGAGCCCGCATCGCACCGGTGCGTCAGGCACCCCGCCGGCCCGGATCGCCCCCGCCCGAGGAGAACCGGGCCCAAAATCGGTTGCTTTCGGCCGCCGCCGCCCGAGTGTCTGACAGTCCGGTCTATGCCCGCGCCCGCCCCCACCCTCCGCTCGCTCGCCAAGGTTCTCGGCCTGTCGCGCACCACCGTGTCCGACGCCCTGCGCGGCTCCCCGCGCGTCGACCCCAACACCGCCGCCCGGGTCAAGAAGGTCGCCAAGGAAGCCGGTTACCGCCGCAATCCCCTCGCCGGCGCACTCATGTCGGAACTGCGCCGCTCCCGCGGCACGGCCTTTCGCGGCGTGCTCGCCGCCGTGGATTTCCACGAACCCGACCGCCCCGACTCGGCCGCCCGCTTCCACCGCGAGCTCGTGCTCGGCGCCGATGCCCGCGCCGCGGACCTCGGCTTCAAGGTCGAAAAATTCATCGTCGGCCACAACGGCCTCTCGGTGCACCGCCTCGACACGATTCTCCAGTCGCGCGGCATCCACGGCATCTTCCTCCTCCCCGCTTGGGACGAGCCCGATCTCTCCGCCCTCGACTGGTCCCACTACGCCGGCATCTACACCGACTACATCATCGAGCGCCCCGCCCTGCACTCCGTCTGCTCCGACCACTACCGCTCCCTGCTCGCCGCCCTCCACCGCATCGCGACCCTCGGCTACACGCGTCCCGGACTCTTTCTCCAAAAGCACCACGACGAGCGCCTCCAATACCGCTGGGGCGCCGCGTTCCGCACCTTCCAGGAGCACCATCCCGGCATCCAGCCCGTGCCGCCGCTGACCGTGGACAAATTTTCCCGCGATGCCTTCGTCCCGTGGTTCCGCCAACACCAGCCCGACGTGGTGCTCAGCCACAACACCGAGGCGATCGATTGGATGGAGAGCTGCGGCGCCGTCGTCCCCTCCACCCACGGTTTTGTTTCGCTCAATGTTCTCATGAAAACCCGTCCGTGCGCCGGGCTGGATCTGCAGCCGCGGCAGCTCGGGGCCCGCGGCGCGGAGCTGCTCATCGCGCAACTCCAACGCAACGAGGCCGGCATCCCCGCGTGGCCGTCGACGACGACGATTCCCGCCCACTGGGTCGACGGTCCGACGCTGCGCCCGCAGGCTCCCGCCCCGCCCCGTTGATCAGCCGGTCGTCGTTGTCCGCGCCTGATTTTCATGACGTATGGGTTCGCGCTCTTCGCGCTGGCTTTCTTTCCGCTCGACGGGGCTGCGCGGCCGGCCGGCCTGCGCTTCGGACTGCTCCTCGTGACGTGCCTCGCTGTTCGCGCCCACTTCGCCGGCCTGAGCCGAGCCCGCCGGGCGCCGATCTCCGCGATGATCCTCTCGGTCCTCGCCCTCGTGTTCTACAACGACACGCCCTTCTTAAGAAAGGAACTCGTCGCGACCCTGCATCCGGCCCGGGGCACCCGCAAAACCGTCCACGGCTTCATCGCCCTCGGCGTCACGTTCGAGCGCCTCCCGCTCCTCGGTTGGGCAGTCACGCTGCTGTTCGTTTTCGTCGGCTGGCTCTATTTCTCCTATCCAGTAACTGAAGCCACGCGCATGCTGCGACTCCTTTTCACGCCATGAACCCTCCGCCTCCCCGCGATTCAGGACTCCCGCCGACGGAGCCGCCCCCGCCCGCGCTTCTCCTGCGCCTCACCCGCCTCGCCGTGTCCCTCGGCCTCGGTCTCCTCGTGGGCGTGCTCGGCCACTACTTGATCTACCGGTTCTCGCTGCCGTCGAAACCTTTCCTCTATGTCGCATTCTGAGCCCCCTGCTGCCGCGGCGCCGGCATCGCACCGATGGCTTGACCGCTGGACCCGGCGGGTGCGCGCCGCGATTCGCGCGCTGCCTGCCTGGCCCTTTTTCCTCGGCCTCGTGCTCGCTTTCGCCGCCTGCTCCTTCGCCGGCCGCGTCGTGAGCGAACGCCCGCCGTTCGAAAACTTCGTTCGTTTCTTCGCGCCGATCCAGCCGCAGCGCTATTTCCACCCGACCGCTTCGCAGCTCGTCGCCCACGTCCGCCAGACCGTCCCCGCCAGCAAGACCCTCGTCCTCGTCGGCGGCGCCTCCTACTTCCGCGGCACCGGCCAAAACCCCGGCGAACTCTGGACCCTCGAACTCCAGCGCCAACTCGGCCCGCGCTACGCCGTCGTCAACTTCGCCACCGACCAGGCCGACCTCACCGCCTTCGCCGGCGTCGTCTTTTCCATCCTCGCCCGCGAGTATCCCAAAATCCTCTACGTCGCCAACGGCAACGTCGCCTCCGCCGCTCCCGTCGACGGCGGCGCCGACTACCGCTATCTCTTCTGGGACGCCTACTACAAGGGCCTGCTCCCGCCGTCCGTCGCCGACGCGCCCGCCGTCCACGCCCTCCGCCGCCAACACCTCCGCGACCCCGCCGCCCTCGCAGTCCATGCCGGCCGCTGGCTCGATCAAGCCGCCTACGCCTGCGACCTCTGGACCTGGCTCGGCTACCGGAACGTCTTCACCGTCTGGACCGACGCCCACCGCGACGCGCCCTTCGCGCCCCGCCGCCTCGCCCGCGAAGCCGACGACCCCGGCCTCCGCGAAAGCCAGCAGGCCCTCCGTCGCGACGCCGCCTACGTCGCCCACTCCGAGCAACACGCCCGCACCTTCGCGCGCACCGGACTCATGCCGGAGAAATCCGGCCACTGGATACCCAACCCCACCCACTGGACGCGCTTCGCCGAAGAATGCCGCGCGATGTTCCCCGAAGACCTGCGCCCGAAATGCCTCGTCGTCCTCCTCCGCGCCAACCCGTTCTTCCAGCAAACCCTCACCGCCGCCGAACGCCGCCGCACTGACCAAATTTACCAGCTCGGCCAGGACACCTACGAGCAGGCCGGCTATCAGGTCCTCGCGCTGCGCCCGGAAGAGTTCACCGCCGACGACTACCTCGACGGCGGGCACTTCCTGGCCTCCGGCGGGGCCAAGGTCGCGCGCGCCGTCGCCCTCCACCTCGAGGATCTCGCCCGCGCCAGGGAGCGCCCGCTGCCCCTGGCCCACCCGCGCGGCGGTCCGGTCGAGCTGGCCGTCATGTTGCCCAAAAACCGCGCGCCCCGCCAGGAGACGCTGCTGGCCGTCCTGCAGGGCCAAACCGCCGAGGTGCTCTCCGTCGAGTACCTGCCCGACGAAACAGCCCGCCTCGTTTACCGCGCCGGCCCCAACGCCGCGCCGCGCTTCTCCCCGCCCTTCGTCGCCCCGAACTTCTCCACCGTGCACTCGCTCCGGCTGAGCCTCGGCAGCCTTTACCCGCGCACCACCCTGGACACGGGCGGCCAACTTTCCCCGGCCGACCTCGCGCCGTTAAAATCGTGGCTGCTGGTACGCCTCGACGAGCGCCCCTTCTGGGAACTGCCCCTTGAGCCCCGCGAGGCCCCGCGCGGCGAGGTTTTCCTCGGCGTGAATCCCCTCGCCCCGCTGCCCGGCGCCCAATTCACCGGCACCTTCCATCTGGCCGAGCGCCGCCCCTTCACCTCGCGTTCACTCCGCCGCGATGAAATCGCCGGCGGGCGTCTCCAACTCGTCATCACCGAAACCATGGCCGGCCGCTCCTTTCCTCTCGCCACCACGGGCCAGGCCGGCGCCGGCGACCTGCTCTTCGTCCGGCTGACCGCGCAGGGCAACGCCGTCTTCGGCTACGACCACTGGGGCTCCCCCGCGCTCCTCTCGCCCGAAATCCCGCTCGGTTTCGTCACCGCCCACACCGTCGAATTCAAATTGCCCGCCCTCGCCGGCCCGTTCGCCACCCCGGAACTCACCGTCCTCGTCGACGGCAAAATCGTCTGGCAACAACGCGTCCCGTTCTACCGCCCCGCACCCGCGCACATTTATTTTGGCCAAAACCCGATCGGCGCCACCTCCGCCGAACCCGCGCTCCCCAACGCCACCGTCGACGGTGTGCTCGTGCCCAGCTGGCGCGGCTGATCGCGGCCTCGCCCGCCCTCCTGCGCGCCGCCTTCGCCAAGGCGTGCGCAGGCTCCCGGCTCGTCGAGACGCGTTGACGCGGCAGAGTTAATCCTCTTCGTCCGCGTGTTTCCTCTCACACCATGAGCCAACCAACTCGTCCCAAGAAAGTCGCCCTCCTCACCGCCGGTGGCCTCGCGCCCTGCCTCAGCTCCGCCGTCGGCGGACTCATTGAGCGTTACACCGAAATCGCGCCCGACATCGAACTCATCGCCTACCGCAGCGGCTACAAAGGCCTCCTCCTCGGCGACAGCTACAAAATCGGCCCCGCCGAGCGCGCCGCCGCCTCCCTCCTCCATCGCCACGGCGGCAGCCCGATCGGCAACAGCCGCGTCAAACTCACCAACGTCAAAGACTGCGTGAAGCGCGGCCTCGTCCAAGAGGGCCAGGACCCGCAAAAAGCCGCCGCCGACCAACTCATCCAGGACGGCGTCGATATTCTCCACACCATCGGCGGCGACGACACCAACACCGCCGCCGCCGACCTCGCCGCCTTCCTCGCGAAGCACAACTATCCGCTCACCGTCATCGGTCTCCCCAAGACGATTGACAACGACGTGTATCCGATCCGCCAATCCCTCGGCGCCTGGACCGCCGCCGAACAGGGCGCGCGCTACTTCCGCAACGTCGTCGCCGAGCACAACGCCAACCCGCGCATGCTCATCATCCACGAGGTCATGGGCCGCAACTGTGGCTGGCTCACCGCCGCCACCGCCGCCGACTACCGCAAACTCCTCGACCGCGAGGAATTCGTTCCCGGCCTCGGTCTCTCCCGCGCCAACCTCGAGGTGCACGCCGTGTTCATCCCCGAGATGGCCGTCGACCTGGCCGCCGAAGCCGCCCGCCTCAAGGGTATCATGGACCGCGTCGACAACGTGAACATCTTCATCAGCGAAGGCGCCGGCGTGGAATCCATCGTCGCCGAAATGCAGGCCAAGGGGCAGGAAGTCCCGCGCGACGCCTTTGGTCACGTGAAACTCGACGCCATCAATCCCGGCAAATGGTTCGGTGACCAGTTCGCCAAGATGCTCGGCGCCGAAAAAACGCTCGTCCAGAAATCCGGCTACTTCGCCCGCGCCGCCGCCGCCAACCCCGACGATCTCCGCCTCATCAAGAGCTGCACCGACCTCGCCGTCGAATGCGCGCTCCGTCGCGAAAGCGGCGTGATCGGTCACGACGAAGACCGCGGCGGCATTTTGCGCGCCATCGAGTTCCCGCGCATCAAGGGCGGCAAACCTTTCGACCCCGCAACCCCGTGGTTCGGCGAACTGCTCACCGGCATCGGCCAGCCGCAAGGCGCGACCGTGCACGTGAAGCATTGACGCGATTCTGCCCGTATCCCGGCTCGGGAGAGCCGGGACCGGCAGCCCACAACTCTCGCCCTGCAGGGCTGCGCTCGTCGGCCGGCCGTCGCGCCCCACCCCTCGGTCCCTTCGCTACTGTTTGTCCTTCTGAGCGCAGCGAAGAATCCTGCCGGGGCGGCGGCCACCGGCCCCACACCGCCGCGCCTGACGGTCGCATCCAGCGGTTTCGTTGATATCTACCCGATCGCGATCGGCCCCGAAGCAGACGATCTCCTGCATAACGGAATTCATGTTCTCGCTAAGCACCCGCTTGACCGTAGTTCCTCCGCAGCGCATTTTGGCCTCTTGGACTACCGCCACATCATCACGATAGAAGCAGGAAAGCGGAGCGGTAAGCCGTGTATCCGTGGCCTGCGCATGACCGTGACGGACGTGCTCGAATACTTGGCCAGCGGGATGAGTATTCCCGAAATCTTGGCCGACTTCCCCGAGCTGACTGAAGAGGATATCCGAGCCTGCTTGGCGTTTGCAGCGGATCGTGAGCGCCGGCTTTCCGTGATCGGCGGATGAAGCTGATCTTTGACCAGAACCTCTCGAACAATCTCGTGCGAAAGCTCGCGGATTTGTTTCCCGAGAGCACTCACGTCAAGGCCCTTGGAATGATGCAATCCGATGACGGCGCGATCTGGGCTTTCGCGCGCGAAAGCGAGTTCGTCATCGTTTCGAAGGACTCGGATTTCCCGCAACGCAGCTTGGTCCTCGGGGCGCCGCCCAAAGTGGTGTGGCTGCGCGTCGGAAACTGTCCCACGGGACAGATCGAAAAACTACTGCGGGATCATTCGGTGGAATTGCACCCATTCGAAACCGATCCTGAGCAGAGCTTATTGATCTTGTCCTGAATTATTCTTCGACAATCCCGCGCACGTCCTCTCCCCACTCATCCCCGCCACCGCGTCCTCCTTCGCGCTCCCTCACCCGCCCAACAACGCCAGCGCCGCCGCCAGCACCGGCATCCGTCCGTCCGCCACCGCCGCCTCGAGCGCCGGCAAGCGTGCCTTCACGTCCTCCGACGCATAGAACCGCGACTGCAAACTCTCCGCGATCAGCGCGTGCATCCACTGCACCGCCTGCGTGCGCCGCCGCCCCGTGAGCGAGCCCACCGCGCGCGCGTTCGCAAAATACGCCTCGGTCATCTGCCAGACCTCCGGCACGCCTTCGCCCGTCAACGCCGACGCCAGCAGCGCCGGCGTCTCCCAGCCTTCGGTCATCCGGTGCAGGTAGTGCAACACGCGCCGCATCTCCGCCTGCGCCGCACTCGCCCGCGCCCGGTTGTCGCCGTCGGCCTTGTTGATCACGATGGCATCGGCCAGCTCGACCACGCCCTTCTTGATGCCCTGCATCTCGTCGCCCGCGCCCGGGATCATCAGCACGAGGAAAAAATCGACCATCGAGCGCACCGCGACCTCGTTTTGCCCGACCCCCACGGTCTCGACGATCACGACGTCATAGCCCGCGGCTTCGCAGATGAGAATCGCCTCCCGCGTCTTGCGCGCCACGCCGCCGAGCGAGCCGCCCGACGGCGAGGGCCGGATGAACGCGTTTCGCTCGCGGCCGAGTTTTTCCATCCGGACCTTGTCCGCGAGAATACTTCCGCCGGTCACCGAGCTCGACGGATCGATCGCCAGCACCGCAACGCGTTGGCCGCTCCCGGTGAGGTGACAACCGAACGCCTCGATAAACGTGCTCTTCCCTGCGCCCGGAATCCCCGTAATGCCGATGCGATGCGCGCGCCCCGTGTGCGGCAGCAGCTGCGCGAGCACCTGCTGCGCCTGCGCCTGGTGTGCGGGCGCGTTGCTCTCGATCAGCGTGATCGCCCGCGCCAACACCGGCGGATCACGCGCCAACACTCCCTGCACGTAGTCCTCCGTCGTGAGCGTGCGCCGGCGCGGCGGGCCGTTCTGCGCGGACACCACGCCCGACAACCGCGCACCCTGCATTACCCACGTGGCAAAGCCACCGCCCGCATTTTCCGGCACCCACTCGGGCCGGGGCTGCGGACAACCGTCGTGCAGCGCCATCGCCTTCCCCCCCGACGGCAGTCGCGTCGGCAGGCCCGTCCCAGCGAGATCGTCCGGCTCGCTCACGCCAGCGCCGGCTCCAATCGCTCCAGCAGCAGGTCCATGATGCGCAATGAGGATTTCGGAATCACGGTGCCGGGACCGAAGATGGCACTCGCGCCGTTCGCGAACAGGAAATCG
>CAJAYO010000920.1 GCA_903948415.1 uncultured Opitutia bacterium
CCGGTGAGCTTGAAGCCCTGGATTTTTTCCTGGAGCTGGACGAGGCCGTGGAGGAGCGCCTCGGGGCGGGGCGGGCAGCCGGGGATGTAGATGTCGACGGGGATAAAACGGTCGATGCCCTTGAGGACGTTGTAGCCCTGCTTGAACGGGCCGCCGGAAATGGCGCAGGCGCCCATGGCGATGCAGTATTTCGGCTCGGGCATCTGGTTCCAGAGGCGGATGACCTGCGGGGCCATTTTTTTCGTGACGGTGCCGGAGACGATGAGGAGGTCGGCCTGGCGCGGCGACGGGCGGAAGACTTCGGAGCCGAAGCGGGCGATGTCGAACTTGGCCATCGAGGCGGCGATCATCTCGATCGCGCAGCAGGCGAGGCCGAAATTGAGGGGCCAGACGGAGTGGCTGTTGCCCCACGTATAGAGTTCCTGGAGACTGGTGAGGAGGATGCCCTGGCGGCGGAGTTCGTCGCGCTCGGCTTCGGTCACGGTCGGCCGGGGCGGAGGAGCGGCGGGGGTGGGATCGCTCATGGGGCTCATTGCCACTCCAGGTGGCCGCGGTGCCAAGCCCACACGAGGCCTTCGGCGAGGAGCAGCAGGAAGACGAGCATGGCCACGAGCGCGCCGACGGGCAGCGTGGTGAACGTGACGGCGAAAGGCAGGAGGAACAGCATCTCGACGTCGAAAATCAGAAACAGAATCGCGTAGAGATAATAGTGGGCTTTGAACTGGATCCAGGAGTCGCCGGAGGGGGCGACGCCGCATTCGTAAACGGCGCCCTTGTCGAGGCTGGGTTTGGGCGGTTGGAAAAACCGGAACCAGAGCTGGGCGACGGCCAAAAGCAGGAGGGGAAAGGCGACCGCGACGGCTCCGAACAGAGCGAGAAATGCGTAGGGGTGGGCATTCATGGGTGGATCCTGAGACAAAATTTACGCTGGAGCCGGAGCCCTAAACCTCAATTCCGAACCCGCGCCTTTTTTTGCGCAACGCTGCGCGCCGATTGCTTGCGGCGGATGATGCTGCGCGTGGTTTGCCCGGCGGGGTGGGCGGGATTTCCGCCCCGGGCCGGGACGGCGGACGAGGGCGGGGGGCGGTGGCATCAGGGCTTCGCAGCGGCGAAGTCGCCGCGGGTGGCACAGTTGATCCAGGCGGTGGCGCCGGTGGCGTAATGCTCTTTTTTCCAAATGGGCACGCGGGCCTTGGCTTCGTCGATGAGATAGCGGCACGCGTCGAAGGCGGCGCCGCGATGTTCGGCCGTGACGCCGACCCAGACGGCGAGTTCGCCGAGCTGGAGGTGGCCGACGCGGTGGATGCCGTGCACGGCGAGGACGGGGAATTTTTCGCGGGCTTCGGCGACGATGCGTGCGCCCTCTTTGTCGGCGAGGAGGGCGTAGGCCTCGTATTCGAGGGAGAGGACGGGTTGGCCCTCGTTGCGGTTGCGCACCCAGCCCTCGAAGGTGACGCAGGCGCCGGCGCGCGGATCGGCGAGCGCGCGGGCGAGGGCGGCGGGATCGAGCGGGGCGGAGGAAAGGAGGAAACTCATGCGGGGGGATTCAGGCGGAAAGGGACGGCGTCACGGCACGGGGTAGACCTCGACGAGCGCGACGCCGGTGGTGTTGGCGACGCCGGCGATCTGGACGGTGTAGTTGCCGGGAGCAAGATACTGGAGCAGCGCGGCGTCGTTGGTGCCGGCGGGGAGCGCGAAGGCGCCGACCTGCGCGGCGGCGGCGGCGAGGAGCGCGGCGTCGGGGCCGGCGGACCAGCCGGTGTTTTCGCGGAGGAGCTGGTTGCCGCGGTAGAGTTGGAGGCGCGGGGAGGCGAGGGGGCCCGACACGTCGAACGCGGCGAGGGCGGGGCCGATCCCGCGGATGAGCAGTTTTTTCGGTGCGGCCCCGGTCACGACGACCCCGACGATCAAGATGTCGCCGCCGGTGCCGACATTGGCGCGCGTGGAGACATTAGTGAGTTTCGGCGCATCGTCGTCGGCGGCGGAGGCATCGTAAACTTCGACGAGGGCCACGCCGGCGGCGGCCGCGGCGCTGCTCACCTGGGCGGTGTAGCTGCCCGGCTCGAGCCGCACGAGGAGGGCGGCATCGAGGCTGCCGACGCCCAGGGGAAACGCCCCCAAGCGCGCGGCGGCGGCGGCGAGTTGCGGGACGGAGCCGCCAATACTCCAATCGTCGTTTTCAAACAGCACCGTCGGGCCCCGGAAGATCTGGAGCCGCGGGTTGGGGAGGGTGGCGGGGACGCCGAAGAGCGCGAGGGCCGGACCGGAGGCGCGCACGAGCACGTCCTGCGGCGCGGTGCCATTAATCGCGAAGCCGGCGATCAGGGTGCGGGCGCCGCTGCCGGCGAGGGAACGCGTGGAGACGTTGGCGAGACGCCCGCGGCCGGCGGGTGGGCCGGGCGCGGCGAACGCGACGGCGGCGCCACCGGTGGGCGAGTAAGTGCCGGTGAGCACCGCGCCATTGACCCCGAGGTTTCCGGCATAAGCGAACGGGGGCTGGACCGCGGAAAACGCGCCGTTGGCGCCGACTTGGCCCGCGGCCGACCGCGCGCCGGCGGGGTCCAAGGCGACGAGGAGCAGGGCGCCGTCGGCCGCGGCGATGGCATGCCATTCGCCGAGGACGGCCGCCACCGTGACGGCCCGGTAATACCCGGCGACATTCGCCGCGAGGCCCGCCGCGGGTTGCAAGGTGCCGGCGAACGTCACGCCGGCGGGGGCGAGTTCACCCAGGACGCTGCCGCCGCCGAAAGTTCCGGAGATGCCGCCCGTATAAAACGAGGCGAGCTGACCCGAGGCGGTTTCACCGGTGGCGGCAAAAGCGCCGTCCGGTTGAACCACGAAACCGCGGGCGATCACGGCCTGTTGCGGGCCGGCGAGGAAACCGATCAGGGCGCCCTCGGAGTCGGGTCCGACCGCCAGCGCGCA
>CAJAYO010000921.1 GCA_903948415.1 uncultured Opitutia bacterium
ATCGCCCCATGTTCGGCTCATCCTGGGCGCCGTCTGCACTCCGACTTCTGCGCCTTCTGCGTTTTTTGCGGCTAACCCTTTGCCGCGCGCGGAGCGCACGGCTCACCTGGCCGGCGGCGGGCTTGCGCCGGCGGGCGCGCGCGGCCATCGTTTTTTTGATCGATGGACTCCCCCCCGCCTCGTCCGCGCCCGCCGCCCGAAGTCGCCCTCGTCGCCCGCACGCACGGCCTCGTCGGGCTGACTGCGCTCGCCTCGCTGCTTCTGCTGCATCTGCTCACGCGGCGCCTCACGCACGTCGAGTTCGGCCCCCGCACCTACGCGATCGCGCTCGGGATCGGGGTCGGTTACACGATCACCGGGGTGCTGGTGTGGTACGGCACGCCCGCCGGCCGCTTCCTGAGCCGGCTCTGCGGCCTGCTCTACCTGGCGCGCCCGCAGCTCGGCTTCCGCCTTTGGCGCAGCATGGACTCCGCGGACTATCGGGCGCATTTCCGGCGGCCGGGCGGGCGGCCGCCTGCGGCGTAACGCTTACAGAAACGGCCGGATGTCGGGCAGACGTTTCACCCGCCGGTTGGCCGCGTCGCGCACAAAATATTCGTCGATTTCGCGCGTCGCCTCGACCTCCTCGTCGCCTTCGGTCTCCTGCTCCTCGTCGATGATTTCGCCCTCGGTGGTCTTGAAAATCCACTCGGATTCGTCGTCGAACACGTGCGACATCCGGCGCGGCTGTGGGTCGAGCGTGAGCGCGGGATTCTTCACCCGGCCGTCTTTCACGAACTCGAACAGGCAGGGCACATACTGCTTTTTGAAGTGCGTCTGGAAATCGCTCATCCACTTGTTGGCGACGCCCTCGCGCCGGTTGAGCAGGACGATGTCGGAAAAATGGACGCAGGCGTCATACCACAGGAGCAGCGCCGGGTGTTTCTCCGCCAGCTGACAGTTGACCACGGTGAGGACGCGGGCGATCTGGCCGCCCTGCGCCTCGAGCCAGGCGACAAACACTTCGATCTGCTCGACCGGATTCTCGCGCCCCTCGCTGATGAAGAAAATATGGGTGGCCGCCCGCGGCAGCTCGCCCGCGATCTGCCCGTTCGCCCAGGACCACCGGGTGAGCGCCGGCAATTTCGCATCGGCCTCGTCCGCCGCCTCGGTCGTCGCCAGCATCACCGCCGGCCGGTCGCCCGCGACGAGACCGTCTTCGAGCAGATCGGTCAGCACGGCGCGGCGCCCCGACCCGGCGGCACCGAGGATGAGATAGACGAGAGGTTTTTCGGCGGCAGCCATGTCAGAAAGCGAAGGTCTGATTTTGCGCGGCGTGGCGCAGCCAGTGGTCGAGCAAGACGAGGGCGGCCATCGCTTCGACGATCGGCACCGCGCGCGGCACCACACACGGATCGTGTCGGCCGCGCCCGATCAGCTCGGTGGCGGCCCCGCCGACGTCGACCGTGGGCTGGCGCTGCAAAATCGTCGCCGTCGGTTTGAAGGCCACGCGGAAGACGATCTCCTCGCCGTTGCTGATGCCGCCCTGGGTGCCGCCGCTCCGGTTCGTGGCCGTGCGCACCCGGCCGTCGCGCGACTCGAACACGTCGTTGTGCTCGCTGCCCCGCATCCGGGCGCCCGCAAAGCCGCTGCCGAGCTCGAAGCCCTTGGTCGCCGGCAGCGAGAGCATCGCCTTGGCGAGGTCGGCCTCCAGGCGGTCGAACACCGGCTCGCCCAGACCGGCCGGCACCCCGCGGACGCGGCACTCGATCACGCCGCCGACCGAGTCGCCTGCGCTGCGGACGGCCTTGATGCGCTCGATCATTTTTTCCGCCGTGGCCAGGTGCGGACACCGCACCGCGGTCGCCTCGACCTCCGCCAGCGTGGGAAACGCACTCAAGGCGCCCGCCGGCACGGCGAGGTCGTGCACCTCCGTCAGAAAGGCCCGGATCTCCAGGCCGCCCGGGGCCGCGCCGGTGGCACGGCCGAGCGCCAAAATCTTCTTCGCGATCGCCCCGGCCGCGACGCGGCCGACCGTCTCGCGGGCCGAACTCCGCCCGCCGCCGCGGTGGTCGCGGACGCCGAACTTCGTCTGGTAGGTGAAATCGGCGTGGGACGGCCGAAACTTGTCGCGCATCTCGTCGTAGGCGCCCGGGCGCTGGTCGGCGTTGCGCACCAGCATTGAGATCGGCGTGCCGGTCGTGCGGCCCTCGAACACGCCCGACAAAATCTCGACGCGGTCCGCTTCCTTGCGCGGCGTCACGATGTCGCTCTGGCCCGGGCGGCGCCGGTCGAGTTCGCCCTGGATGTCCTCCGCGCTGAGCGGCAAACGCGGGGGGCAGCCGTCCACGACCACGCCGATGGCGGGCCCATGGCTCTCGCCCCAGGTGGTGATTTGGAAAAGTTTTCCGAAGGAGTTCGGCATCGGGGGTAAGAGCGTTGGCGGCGCGGCACGACCCGGCAAGCGGCAAATCCCGTCCCGGGGTCCGCGCCCTGTCGCCCGCCGCCCCCGCGCCCGCGCCCCGTCGCCCGCCGCTCCCGCGCCCCGTCGCCGGCGCCGGCCGGAATCTTGGGCAACTTTCCCGCCCCAAGGCCGTCTCCACCCTGCCGCCACAAGACCGTTTACAAGCCGCGCCCTTTGGCCTCTCATCCCACTCCCGTCGCCACCGCCGGCCCAACCTTCCCGCCCTTTTCCTGCATGATTCCGCGTCTCGCCCGATCGCTTTTTGCCGTCCTTTTGTCCGCCGCCGTGCCTGCCCTCCGGGCCCAGCCGCCGGCCCCGCCCGCCCCGGGCGCGGCCGCCGCGGTGAAACCCGAGGATGAACTCGTCTCGCTCAAGATTCCCGACGCCGACATCGATACCGTCCTCAGCACCCTCGAACTCTACACGGGCAAGATCATCCTCCGGCCCGCCGCGCTCCCCACCGCGACCTACAATCTCAAGATCGAGAAGAAAATCCCGAAATCCGAGGCGATCATCTACATCCAGACGATTCTCTCCCTCAACCAGATCGGCGTCGCCCCCCTCGGCGAAAACGCCCTCAAGGTCGTGGGCCTGACCATGACGCGCACCGAGGCGCCCGAGATGATCACCGGCTCGACGTTCGACCAACCGGCCAGCGGCAAGGTCGCGACGAAGATTTTCCAGCTCGATTTCATGCGCGTCGCCGAGTTCGCCGCGATGGTCCAGACGATGCTCAACCCCAATCTCCAGGGTCTCGTCCAGCTCCAGAACGCCAACGCCGCCATCATCACCGACAGCGTCAGCAATCTCCAGCGCATCGAACTCCTCCTGCGTGAGCTCGACCGCCCCACCGGCGGCATGAAGCCGAAATATTACACGCTGAAATCCGCCAAGGCGTCCGACCTCGTGGGCAAGATCCGCACCATCATCACCGGCCCGCTCCAGCTCCAGCTCGGCAGCGCCACCACGTTTAGCGCCGACGACCGCACCAACCAGATCATCGTCGTCACCGACCCGCGCCAATGGGTGTTCTTCGACGAGCTCATCGACAAACTCGACGGCAAGTCCGATCCGAACACCCGCAACGAGGTCATCTACCTCAAACACGCCGAGGCGACCAAGGTCTCCACCCTGCTCACCCAGCTCATCCAGGGGCAGACAGCCGCGGCCCAGCGCGTCAACGCCCAGTCGATCCGCCCCGGCCAGGTCGGCGCCGCCCAGGCCATGCCCGCGGTCGCCCCCGCCGCGCCCGTCGTGCCCGCCGCCCTCGCCAACCTCCCCGGCGTCGACTCCCTCCTCGGCTCCGGCTCCAACGAATTCAGCAGCCTCGTCACGATCATTCCCGATGAACGCAGCAACGCCGTCGTCGTCTCCGGCACGGTCGACGACCTCCGCCTGATCAGCGCGCTCATCGAAAAACTCGACACCATCCTCGCCCAGGTCCGCCTGGAAGTCGTGATCGCCGAAGTGACCCTCGACGACAACAGCACCACCGGCATCGGCGCCCTCGGCCTCAAGCTCGACGGCGACAAGCTCATCGGTTTCTCCGGTTCCGCCGTCGGCGCCGGGATTGCCGTCACGAGCGGCACCGTCACCCGGCCCACCGCGACCAACAACGTCAGCGGGCCGTGGGATCTCGCCGGCGAACTGGCCATTTCCGCCACCCCGCGGAAAAACAGCACCAACATCCTGTCGTCCCCGAGCATCACCACGACGCACAACAAGGAAGCGGTGTTCTTCTTCGGGGAAACCCGCCCCGTGATCAGCGGCACCACCTCCACGCCCACCACCGGCGGCAGCTCCACCGGCTTCTCCACCCAGTCGAACATCAACCAGCAGGAAATCGGCACCACCATCACCGTCAAACCCCTCATCGGCATCGACGGTACCGTGCAGCTCGACATCAAGCAGGACATCTCCGACGTGACCGGCACCGTCCAGATCGACAACAACACCCAATACATCATCGGCAAGCGGAAGACCAACTCCTACGTCACGGCCCGCAGCGGCCAGATCCTCGTCCTCGCCGGTTACCAGAAGAACAAGGACTCGCACAATACGAGCCGCCTCGGGCCCATCCCGATCATTGGCGATCTGCTCGGGGGCCGCACCACGGCCAAGAACCGCGTCGAGCTCGTGATCTTCCTGCGCCCGGTCGTGCTGAAGAATTCGGCCGCCGACAACGACGAAGCGATGAAACGCATCGAAACGCTCGACCAGAAAGAACTCGTCAAGCAGCGCCTCGACCCGAGCTACATACCGAAGAAACCGACGCTCCTCGAAAAGGTGCTTAACTAAGCGCGCGTCCCGCGTCCCCTCCGCCCATGACCGCGCCCGATCAGGAAATCCTTCCCGCGTCGCTCGCCGAACGCCTCACCGACGAACAGCGTCAGGCGGTCGCCGAAGCCCCGCGCGAGAAACGCCTCGAGCTCCTCGCCGCTGCGCTCGCGCGCCCCGAGCCCGAGGTGCTCGAGAAACTCGCCGCCGCCGCCGGCCTCACCCTGGCGAGCAACCTGGAGACGGACCCCGACGCCCGCGGCCTGCTCCCCGCCCGGCTCGTCCACGAATACCAGATCATCCCGATCACGTATCGGAAGACGGAAGACGGCGGCCAAAACACCGGGTCCGGTCACGCCGATGCGTCCGCTGATCCCGGGGCCCTGGCCTCCGCCCCCCTCCATTTGGCCGCCGCCTGGCTGCCCGACGACCTGATGGCCGACTGGCTGCGCACCTTCACGCCGCGCCCGCTCGTGTGGCATCTCGCGGTCCCGGAGCGGGTGCACCAGCTCATCATCGAAAACTTCGGCGTCGGCGCCGGCTCCCTCGACGACGGCGACGAAAGCTATGTCGCCCCCGAGGCGCAGAAGCAGGAGGAGGAAGCCGTGGACGAAGAAGCCGCCGTCGTGCGCTTCGTGACCGACGTCATCTCGCAGGCCATCGCCGACCAGGCGACGGACATCCATTTCGAACCGCAGGAAGGCGCGCTCCGCATCCGTTACCGCGTCGACGGCCTGCTCGTCCCCGTCCCGCTCCCGGAGAATCTCCTCCGCTTCCAGGACGCCATCATCTCGCGCCTCAAGATCATGGCGCGCATGAACATTTCGGAAAAACGCCTCCCGCAGGACGGCCGCATCAACTTCAAGGCCGCCGGGGTCGTCCTCGACATCCGCGTCTCCACGGTCCCCACGATCTACGCCGAGTCCATTTCGCTCCGCCTCCTCAACCAGAAGAAGGAAGCCTACACGATGGACCGCCTCGGCATGAGCCCCGAGGAGCAGGCGCAGATCGTCAACATCCTCGACTACCCGCACGGCATCATCCTCGTCACGGGGCCGACCGGTTCGGGCAAGAGCACGTCGCTCAACGCCTTTCTGCGGAAGATCAATTCCACCGATCTGCGCATCATCACCATCGAGGACCCGATCGAATACGAGGTACCCGGCGTGAACCAGATGCAGGTCCGCCCCGAGATCGGCCTCACCTTTGCGGACGCGCTGCGCCATGTGCTCCGGCAGGATCCCGACGTGATTATGGTCGGTGAAATCCGCGACAAGGATACGGCCGAGATCGCCATCCGCGCCTCGCTCACCGGTCACTTGGTGTTTTCGACGCTGCACACCAACGACGCCCCCGGCGCCATCACGCGTCTCGTCGACATGGGCATCGAGCCCTTCTTGGTGGCGTCCGCCATCGAGCTGGTGATTGCGCAACGGCTGGTGCGCCGGCTCTGCGTCGAGTGCTCGCGCCCGCAGCCGGTGAACCGCATCAAACTCCGCGAAAACCTCGCCATCCTCGGGGCCGATCCGGCCGAGGCCGAGCTCATCGAGCAGCTGAAGAGCCCGGTCGGCTGCGACCGTTGCCGCGGCACGGGTTACCGCGGCCGCGTCGGCATCTTCGAGATTTTCCGTCTCAACGACGAGATGCACGAGCTGGTGCTCAAGCGCGAGAGCACGCGCAGCCTCGCCGACTGCGCCCGCAAGAACGGCATGCGCACCCTCGGGCAGAGCGGCTGGGAGAAAATCAAACTCGGCTACACCACCTTCGACGAGGTGCTGCGGGTCGTCACGATGACGGACGCCTGAGCGACAAACGATTTGCCCGCCGGAACGTTTCCACCCAGCTTTTCCCCATGAGCGACAAACAAGCCGTCCTCGAAGCCGTCCGCCAGATGCCCGACGATGCGACGCTCCTGCAGATCAGCGCGGAGCTGGATTTGCTGGCGGCGCTGCGCGAAGGTGTGGCCGACAGTCGCGCGGGCCGCGTTGTGCCGCATGAGGAAATCAAGCGGCAATACGAGGCATGGCTCACCAAGTAAAATGGACGAAGCGGGCATCGCTCGATCTCGCCGGGATCAAGGCCTACATTGAAGCCGATCGTTCGGCGGCGGCGGGCCGTGAGATCGGTGACATCCTTCGCAAGGTGGACCTGCTGGAAGCGTTCCCGGAGATCGGACCGATCTTCCGCCGGGTGGACGACGTCGAACACCGCGCCGTCCTATCGGGCAAATACCGCATCATCTACTTCATCCGCCGTGAGGAACCGTGTATCGATATCGTCGCCATCCGGCACGGTGCCCAAGACGAGCCTGCCAGCCTGTAACCATGCCCCGCTTCGCCTACACCGCCCGTGACCGCGCCGGCCAGACCGTCGCCGCCGACCTCGAGGCCCCGAGCCGCAAGGACGCGCTCCGCCTCCTCTCCGCGCGCGGATTCCTCGTCTCGTCCGTCACCGAACTCGCCGCCGGGGCCCCCGGAAAAAAGGGCGCGGCGAAAACGGCCAAGCGCTCCCCGGCGGAAGCCCGCATCGCCCGCCGCGCCTCCGCCGTCGTCCCCGGGAAAAAGGAGTGCCTGGCGTTTCTCGAAGCCCTGTACGACCTGATGACGAGCGGGCTGTCCGCGGGCGAAGCGGTGCGCCTGCTGAGTGTGCGCATCAAGGAACCGCGGCTGCGTTCGCTCTGTGGCGGCCTCTGGGAGCGGATCAGCGAGGGCGCGCCGCTCTCGCGGGCGATGGCGGAATTTCCGCAGGTGTTCGATCCGTCGATCACCAACCTCATCCAGGCCGGCGAGGCCACCGGTTCGCTCAACGAGACCGTCCAGCGCCTCATCGCCCACCTCACCGAGCAGCGCGAACTGCGCCGCGAACTCCTCACCGCCCTCGCCTACCCCCTCTTCATGGTGGTCGTCGCCGGCGGCGTGATTTTGTTCTTCCTCTTCTTCCTGCTGCCCCGGCTGCAATCGCTGCTCACCTCGCTCGGCGGCAAGATGCCCACGTCGACCAAACTCCTCATCGGCCTGTCGGAGTTCGCCATCCACTACGGCGTCTTCGTCCTCATTGCCGCGGTGCTCGGCGGCATTTCCTTCTGGCGCTGGCGCGTGAGCGCCGCGGGCCGCGCGACCACCGATGCCTGGCTGCTCAAGCTGCCGCTCATCGGTCCGTTCGTCGTTTCCCAGACGGTCCTCGCCTTCAGCCAGACGCTTTCCGTGCTGCTGGAAAACGGCATCACCGCGGCCGAGGCGCTGCGCATGACCGAAAAGCAGATCGGCAACCTCGTCCACCGCGCCGCGTTCAACGTCGCCACGGCCCGGGTGCTCGAGGGCGAGGCGCTCTCCGTGGCGCTCACCCGCACCGGCTGTTTTCCCGACCTCGTGATCGACCGCCTCTCCGTCGGCGAAAACACCGGCAACGTCGTCCCCAGCCTGAAGCAGGTGGCGGTCGCCTATCAGAAACTCATTTCAAATCAGCTGAGTCTGTTCACCAAAGTGATCTCCAGCGGCGTGCTGATGATGGTGTTCGTTTTCGTCGGCTTCATCGCCTTCGCGATGGTGAGCGCGATCTTCAACGTCAGCGCGAGTTTCAAGATGGGAGGCTGAGCCGATGGCCGTGAACGAACGTCCCGCGCACCCGCTCGTCCTCGTCACCGGCGCCGCCGGCAATGTCGGCCAGACGGTGTTCGCCGGCCTGCGGCCGCATTACGCGCTCCGGGCCTTCGACCTCAGGCCGACGCCGGGGGCGGACGACATGCACATCGGCGACATCGCGGACCGCGCGGCCGTCGACCGGGCCGTGGTGGGCGTCGACACGGTGATCCACTTTGGGGGCTGTCCGCGGATGGAGGCCGACTTCATGCGCGATCTGGTGAAGCCGAACCTCGAAGGCGTGTGGCACCTGCTCGACGCGGCGCGGCTGGCCGGCGTGAAGCGGTTCATTTTCGCCAGTTCGACGAATGTCGCCTTCGGGGCGACCGGGCGGCCGCAGCTGACGACCGACACCGTGCATGTGCTCAACCCTTACGGCGCGACGAAAGCGTTTGGGGAAAACCTGGGCCGCTGGTTTCACGACACCTACGGGATGGATTTTCTCGCGGTGCGCATCGGCTATTTTCGCGGGCTTTATGCCGATCCCGCGCTGCGCGAGGCGTGGCTGCACCGCATCTGGCTCGGCCCGAAGGATTGCGCGAAATTTTTCCGTCTGGCGGTCGCCGCGCCGAGCTTCGGCTACGGCATCGCCTACGCGTGTTCGCGGTGTCCGGAAAACTACCTCGACCTGACGAGCGCGCGCGCGCTCATCGGCTACGAGCCGGAGGAGACGGTGCCGGACGCGCCGTGAGCGGAAAAAGGCGGACGGACGGAGGAGGACGGGGGACGGACGGCGGAGGGACGGGGGAGAACAGAGGACGGACGCGGAGGGCAAGGTGGGCCGGCCGCTCCGCGGGCGGCAGAGGATTGGCCGCGAAGAGGCGCACAGGGCGGAGAAGGCGGAGGGCGGAGGAAGGACAAGGGACGGAGTCGGATTGTGTCACAGAGGTCACGGAGCGCGGACACAGCGGCAGTCGGAGGACAGACGGAGGACGGCGAGCGAAAAACTGAAAGCGGA
>CAJAYO010000922.1 GCA_903948415.1 uncultured Opitutia bacterium
CTCCGCTGCGACGCGCCCCCTCGACCTCGGCGCGCGCGTGCAACCCGCGCCGCTCGCCGCCCGTTTCTCGGATCCCGACTGGCACATCTGGTGCGGCGCGCCCATCCGCGGTGACGACGGTAAATACCACCTCCTCTACTCGCGCTGGCCCGCCAAAGTCGGCTTCGCCCCCGGTTGGGCGCTCCGCTCCGAAATCGCCTACGCCGTCGCCGATCAACCGCTCGGCCCTTACCAATTCGTCCACGTCGCGCTCCCCGCCCGCGGGGTGAATCCCGCGACCGGGAAAAAATTCTGGGATGGCGACGTGACCCACAACCCCAACCTCCTCCGCCACCCCAACGGGAAATATTATCTCTTCTACATGGGCGAATACGGCGACGGCCAAGACTACCCGATGCATCGCAATCACCAGCGCATCGGCGTCGCCGTAGCCGATTCGCCCGCGGGCCCGTGGCGGCGTTTCGATCAGCCGATCGTCGACGTGAGCACCGATCCCGCCGCGTTCGATTCTCTCTGCGTGACCAATCCTGCCGCCGCCGTTCGCCCCGATGGCGGCATTCTCCTCATCTACAAAGCCGTCCAAATCATCGCCGGGAAACCGATGGGCGGTAACGTCCGCTACGGCGCCGCGCTCGCCGCCACGCCCGAAGGTCCCTACGTCAAAACGCCCGGCCGCATCTTCGAGCCCGAATCGGCCGCCACCACTCAGCACTGGATGTTCGCCGAAGATCCGTTCGTGTGGTTCAGCCGCACCGAGGGGCATCGCTACTACGCCGTCGCCCGCGACGTCGTCGGCCAGTTCACCGGCGCGAAGGGCGGTCTCGCCCTTTTCCAATCCGACGACGGCTTGAAATGGCGCGCCGCCGACCAACCAAAGGTGCTCGGCGCGAAATTCGCGTGGGCCGATGGCACTCAGAGCAACACCCAAGTCGAACGCCCCGCGCTGCTCTTCGACCCCCACGGCCAACCCATCGCGCTGTTCGGCGCCACCGACGGCTATCGCAAAGACGGCCGCACGTCGTTCAACGTTCACCTCCCGCTGACGCCGCCCGTGCAGCGGTAACACTCGCCGACCACTCCATCCCGCCACCGCCCCGACCATGTCCTCGCCCACCTCCCGATTCACACTCTGGTTTGTCGTGAGCCTCGCGCTCGCTCGGATCGCCTCGGCGGCCGACGCGCCGGCGGGTCGCTGGCGCATCATGCCGGTCGGCGACTCGATCACGGAGGGCGGTGCGACGTTTTCCCACTATCGATCGCTCCTCGCCGAAAAACTCCGCGCCGCCGGCGTCCCCTTCGAATTCGTCGGCACCCGTGGCACCGCCGAACTTCGCCACGCAGGCTATGGCGGAAAAAACATCGAGTTCCTCGCCGCCACGGTGCCCGCTCACTTCGCGAAGAATCCCGCCGACATCGTCCTCCTCCACGCCGGCCACAACCACTTCGCCGAAGAGCAACCCATTCCCGGCATGCTCACCGCCACCGAGCGCCTCATCACCGCGTTTCGCGCCGCGAATCCCCAAGTGATCGTCCTCCTCGCGCAGGTCATTCCCGCGGGAAAGCTCCCCAAATATTCCTACATTCCGGAGCTGAATGCCGAGCTCGCCGGTCTCGCCTCCCGCCTTCACACGCCTGCGCAACCCGTGCGCCTCGTCGATCAGGCGACCGGTTTCGACTGGCGAACTGACACCATCTCCGACCTCGTCCATCCCAACGCCTCCGGCGCCGCCAAGATGGCCGCCCGCTGGTTCGAGGCGCTGCACTCGCTCCTTTCCCCACTACCATGAACGCGCTCCGCCTTTTCCTCGTCTCGACGCTTGTCGGCACCGGGCTTCTCGCCGCCGAACCGGTGCCCCGGCCGGTCGTCCTCCGCTCCGCCCTCGCCAGCTCCACCTACGGCGAGTTCACCGCCGCGAAGGCCATTGATGGCATCAGCAGCGATACGTCGCGCTGGACGAGCGGCCGCACTCCCGCCGGCCCGTGGTGGCTCGAGGTGGAACTCGCCGAAACCACCTCGCTCCTCGGCGTGCATGTGCACACCGGCCTCCACGCCGCTGCTGCCGTGCGCGGCCTCACCGTCCAGTTTCAGCGCGCCGGGCAGTGGGTCGACATCCCGTCCGCCACGATCGTCAACAACCAGGCCACCGCGCTCGCGCTCGCCTTCGACGACGCCGTCGCTGTGCGCACGGATCGCCTCCGGCTGTGGATTACCGCCACGCCCGATGGCTACGCCCGCATCACGGAAGTCGTCGTCTGGCCCGCCAGCGTGCGCACGCTCCCGCCGCTGCCGCTGGCCGGTGCCGCCCACGGCGCCACCGCCGCGTCCGTCGAAAAAATCCCGCTCATTTATCTCAACCAAAGCGGTTTCAACCTCGGCCAGCCGAAACGCTTCACCGCCCCCACGCTCCCCGACGCCACGCCGTTCGAGGTCCGTCCCGCTTCCGGCGGCGCCGCGGCGCTTTTCTCCGGGAAAATTTCCGGCCACATCGGCGATTTCTCCGCGTTCGATCCGGCGGACGACGCGCGCGAGTTCGTCGTCGTCGCCGGCCCGCACACGTCGGCCCCGTTTCGCATCGGCCACTGGTGGCTCGAACGCGTGACTTACCAAAACGCGATCCACTTCATGGTCGATAGCCGCCACTACGTCGGCAACCACCGCCCCGTCTGCCGCGGCTCTTTCGGCTGGCGCGACGACCATCATTTCGGTTGGGAACTCCACACGCTCGTCCCGCAGTGGCTCTCCAATCCCTCCGCCTACACGCGGATGCCCCACCAAATCACCTACGAGGCGCCCACCGATCCGAAACTCTGGGGCGCGCTCACGCCCTACCGCGCCGACATCCCCGACCTCGTCAAACTCATCCACTGGGGGGCCGACATCATCGTCACGCAGCGTCTCGGTCACGAACACCTCAAAGCCCAGCTCGCCTACTTCCTCTACGCCTGGCCGTGGCTCCGCGACTACCTGCCGGCGCAAAACTACACCGCCGTGCGCGACTACGCCTTCGCCACCTGGACCACGCCCACCGCCGACCGCACTTACCCCTACGACGAAAGTCCCGAGCACGATCTCCTCGCGCTCAAGACCAAGCTCGGCACCACCAAGGGCGCGCTCCCGCCCGGTTTCTCCGTCGAGCCGAATCTCCTGCTCCACGAGGTCGCCCGCCGCGAGGGTCGCCCCGATGCCGACCGCTACTTTAACGCCGCCCTGCGCCAGACCGAATGGCTGGTCGCGAACCTCGACTGGAACGACCCGCTCACCACCAAGGGCCAGCGCATGAGCGAGTGGCTCACGCTCACCGGCCTCACGCACTTCCTGCGCGTCTACCCCGACCGCGCCCCGGCCGGTCTCGCCGCGAAAATCGACGCGTGGGCGCAAGTCGCGGTCCGCCGCTCCGCCAATCTCTGGGACTTCCGCAAACTCACCGACGGCGACGGTTGGACGCCGATGGGCGACAAGCCGACCATGTGGAACGAGCCCGGCAACGTCGTCGGCCTGCCCGCGGCGCTGCTCGCGGCGCGCCCCTTCGTGCGCGATGCGGCCACGCGCACGCGGCTCAACGAACTCGTCACCTCGCACTTCGACGCGATGTTCGGCCGCAATCCCGCCGGTCGCCACTTTTCCTACGACGCCCCGCGCGAAATCGAGGGCGTCGAGCACGGCTGGTATGGCTTCCACAAGGGCGGAATCGGCCAACTCGAGCAGGCCCGCTTCGTGATCGATGGCAGTCCGAAGAACCAGCACTTCCCCTATCATCCCGAGGTCGGCAACGTCGGCTGGACCGAGGGCTGGGTCACGTTTAACACCGCCTTCAACGTTTCCTTGGCCTACCTCGCCCACGCCGAGACCTCGCTCACGCTCCGCCGCGACGGCGACGCGATCATCGTGCAACTTACCGCCCCGCTGAACTTCGACGACGCGAAAATCGAAACCGCCGAGGTGGTGGTCACCAGCGCCACCGGCGCGACCGAGAAACTCCTCGTGACCGAAGACTCGCCCAACGCCCGCACGTTCAGCGGTCGCCTCCGCGCACCGCGCCGCACCGCTACCGCCGTCGAGGTGTCTTACGGCTTCGGCTACCTCGCGCACCGCGCCAAAGTCTCACCATGACGATCCTGCCTTTCTTTCGCTGTCTTTTCCTTGGCCTGATTTTCCCGCTCGCCCTCGTGCGCGGGGCCGAGCTCACGGAGTTTCACGTGCGCGGTGGTCTCCCGAACGTCGCCGCGAAAATCGCGCGCGGCGAAGAGGTGCGCGTGGCGTTCCTCGGCGGCAGCATCACCGCCGCCGCGGGCTGGCGGCCGATGACGTTGACGACGTTTCAGCGCGCCTACCCGAAAACTACCTTCGTCGAGATCAACGCCGCCGTTTCCGGCACCGGCTCCGATTACGGCGCGCCGCGTCTACAGCGCGACGTGCTGCGCCACCGGCCCGATCTGCTCTTCGTGGAATTTGCCGTCAACGATGGCTCCGGCTCGCCCCGCGTCGAAGCGCGCATGGAAGGCATCGTCCGTCAGACGTGGACCGCGAATCCCCACACCGACATCTGCTTCGTCTACACCGTTTCGGACGGAATGGTAAAAGACCTCCTCGCCGGCCGCGACCAGAGCACGGCGCGCTCGATGGAAAACGTCGCCGCGCATTACGCCCTTCCGAGTTTCAATTTCGGCGTCGAGGTCGCGCGTCGCATCGCCGCCGGCACGCTCGTGATGTCCGCCCCCGCAAGTGTGTCGGCCGACGCCGAGGGCCGCGATGCGCAGGGCCGGCTGATTTTCACTCGCGACAAGACGCATCCGACCGACGCCGGCCATCGCGTTTACACCGCGCGTCTGGCGCTCGCCCTGCCGCAGTTTCTCCACGCGGGCGCCGTCGGCCCGCACGCGCTGGCGGCACCGCTCTCGCCGGAAAATTGGCAACGCGCGCGCATCGTCAGCGTCGCCGAGACCGATCATGACGGCCAGTGGCAACCGGTCCCGCCGCACGATGTGCACGTCACGACCCAGAGCGGACAAAATCTGGTGCCGCCAACGTGGGTGGCGATGGAGCCGGGCGCGCAGATCACGTTTCGTTTCAAAGGCACCGCGCTGGGCATCGTCGGTTTGAAAGGCCCCGAGAACGGCCAGTTTCGCGTCACGATCGACGATCTGCCGCCCGAGTCGGGCACACTCTTCGACAGTTTTTCGACGCCCGGCCGGTTCTACCTCGCTCGGTGGTTTTTCTCGCAGCCGCTTGCCGATACCGAGCACCGCGTGACCCTCGAACTGCTCGCCACCAAGATCGATAAGGCCGCCATCATGGCCAAAGCCGGCAAGCCCATCACCGACCCGCAGCCCTATGCCGCGCACGGGCTCTACCTCAGCGGGTTTCTCGTGGTCGGCGAGCCTGTCGGCACGAAGCCGCCGCCGCCCGAGCGCGCGGCGGGCCTGAGCACGATGGATCTGCCCGTCGGACCGACTCCGCCGCCGGGCTACACGCTCGCGTGGGCCGATGAATTCGACGCTCCGCGCCTCGACGAGACCCGCTGGCTCTACCGCACCGACACGCGTTATTGGAGCACGCAGTTTCCCGCCAACGTCGCCGTGCGCGACGGTTTTCTCTGGCTGGAGTGCAAGAAAGAGAAAACGGCCAGGAGCGATTACACCGCAGGCGGCGTAATCTCGCGCCGCGTTTTCCGCCACGGCTACTATGAAGCCCGTTTCAAAGTTCCGCCGACGAAGGGCTGGCACACCTCGTTTTGGATGATGCATCACGCCGGCGCCGACCCCAAGGCCCACCTTGGCTCGCGTCAGGAAATCGACGTGTGTGAAAACGACTCCGTGACGCCGCTGCGCTACGGCGCGAATTTGCACATCTGGCAACCCGCGCACAAGGGCCACGGCCACCGCACCGTGCGCACGCCGGACGAATCCGCGGAGTTTCACGTGTGGGGCTGCGAATTCACGCCGGAAAAAATCACCTACTACTTCGAAGGCCGCATCGTGAACACCGTGGACGCCCGCCTTGTGCCCGATCACGGCGACATGAGCATCTGGCTCACGGTGATCGCGTCGCCGCTCGGTCAGACCGACGCCGTCGACGAAAGCCGCATCCCCGTGTTCGCCGTCTTCGACTACGTCCGGTTCTACGCAAAGAAGTAACCCCCGTCTTCCGATGCTCACCCTGCCACGCCGCGATTTTCTCCGTCTCGCCGCCGCCGGTCTCGCTTCCGCTGGCACCCGCCTGCAGGCCGCGCCGACGCCCGCCGGTCTCGGTGACGACGTCGATTTCAGCCGCTGGCTCCAGCCCGTCCCGGCCGGGGCCGTTTTTGAAAACTCCGACTGGTGCATCTGGTGCGGCTCGGCCGTGCGCGGCGACGACGGAAAATACCACCTCTTCTACTCGCGCTGGCCGTCGAAGCTCGGCCACTACGCGTGGGTCACGCAC
>CAJAYO010000923.1 GCA_903948415.1 uncultured Opitutia bacterium
CGACGGCAGCCCGCAGGCCGAGAGTTCCCCCGGCGCACACTCGGGCGCATCTTTGGCTTTGGGCGTCACCGGCACGGACGCAGGACTGGATTTGGTCATGTTGAATTTGGCGCCGACGCCGGCCACGACGGCCTGCGCCCGGAACGCGCGGGCCAGACGGGAAATCATTGCCCGGCGGAGAGCAACCCCCGGACGCGAATATTTCCGGTTTTCGCCGGCGACAAAAAAGCCCGCCACTCGGGCGGGCTTGATTTCTCGCGGAGGGAAACCCTTCGGTCAGTATTTCGCCGTCAGCGACAGCACGGCGCGGCCCGGCATCCCGCGCTGCTGGTTCGCCGGGAAATACTCGATGTCACTCATGTTCTGCCAATTCAGCGCCGCGTTCATCGGCCGCCCCTGCCACTTCCAATCGTAGCCCACCGCCGAATTCCACAAGGTTTCCGCCGGCAGGTAGAGCTTGGGATTGTTCGTGCGCTGCGCCTTCTCACCAGTGTGGTTGAAGCCCGCCCCCACCCAGACGCCCTTCAGCCCCTCGCTCTTGAACGAGTAGCGCGTCCACAAATTGAAGAGCGCCTTGACCGTCGCCTCCGGATGCGTGCCGAGGAACACCTCCACGCCCTTCGGCACCTGCTTCACCCGGATGTCGTTCATCGCGCCACTGGCATAAATCTGCCAGTTGTCCATCGGCGACCAGGTGATCTCCGCTTCGATGCCGTTGCTCCGGTCCAAGGTCCCTTGCTGGCTGTTCGTGACCGTCACCCCCGTGGCGCTGAATGAATTGAAACGCAGGATCCGGTCCTTCTGGTCGATTTGGAAAACCGCGAGCGTGGTGGACACCCGGCCGTTGAACAAATCCGTCTTCACGCCGAACTCGTAGCCCTTTGACGTCGTCGGCGCCGCGGGTCCCGTCGGGACGTTTTCCTTCGTCAACGCCGCGGCGTTGAGCACAAACGACTCGCTGTACGAGCCGTAGAACATCACGTCGCGGGTCGCCTTCCAGCCCAGGCCCACCTGCGGCGTGGTCTTTTTGTTTTCGACCTTCGCCAAACTCGAGGCCGGCGCCAGGTAGTTGTCCGTCGAACCGCTGGCGGTGCTGCGCCGCGCCCCGAGCACCGCCGTCAGGCGGTCCTCCAGCAAACTGACGTTGAGCACGCCGTAGCCCGCCGTGTTGCGCGTCACCGACAGGTTGTTCGTCGAGAAAGGCAGCGTCACCGGGTCAAAATCGGTCGTGTAGTCCCACGTGGCGGAATTCTTCATGTCCCACACGGGGAAGAACTGCGCCGTGGGCGATTGCCGCAAGCGACCAAAACCGCGCGCTTCATTGTAGAGCGCACCGAACAACGGCTTCACCTTGATGCCGTTCATCGTGAAACTTCCGGCCAATTCCACCTGCGAAGACTTGCTCTGCCCGAAGGACTCCTGGAGCCGTTTGCGCCGTCCGAGTTGCGCGGCCGGCGCATTGAGCGCGAGGTCGATGTTGTTCAGCAGATCGGCCGCGTAGGCGCGCGCGGCGACCAAATAGTTGGCCGAGGAAATCGGCAGGGTCGCTCCCGCCGGATAGTAGCTGGGCGGCACCGTGATGCTCACCGCACCCAGACCGGTCAGCTTCTGCGCCACCCGGTTCTTGCTCCAATTGAAGTTCGCCCGGGCCGTCCACGTGTCGGTGATCTTCGCCGTCAGTTCGGCATTGATCGTCTCGTAATCCGTGAACCGATGGTCGTTGTTCGACGCGTAGTTGAACGACCGGGGCAGCGGATAGTAGCTCAGGAAACCCGGATCGCTGTTGTCGAGCGGGTTGATCAAGACGCCCGTGGCACTGAGGATGCCGCTCGCGGGCGGCAGCGCGACCACCTCCGTGTTCGGCTTGATGTGCGCCTGCGGCGGCGTCTCGCGCCGCGAGAACCACTGGTAATCCACCGTCAAGGCCACCCGCTCCGAAATCCGCCACGTCACCACCGGCGCCAGCACCGTCGTGCCCTGCTTGCCCGGCTTGATGAATTCAAAGCCGTTCTCATACGCGCCGTTGAAGCGAAACAACAGCGTCTTGCCCACGAGCGGTTGGTTCACATCGAGCGTCGTCCGCCAAAAACTCTGCGTGCCGATCTGCGCATTGACCGTAGTCGACGCTCTGGCCCCCGGCCGCTTCGTGATGTAGTTCACCGTGCCGCCCGGGGCCACCTGGCCGTACAGCACGGACGACGGACCTTTCACGACCTCGACGCGCTCGACCGTCAGCGTGTCGATGTAGCCTTCGCCCACAAAGCCGTTGTGCTGCGGCGCCTGATCGAAGCCCCGGATCGTGTAGACCGCGTTGCCGGCGTTAAACTCGCGGCCCGCGCTCGTCACGCTCGGCGCATACTGCACCACGTCGAACAGGTCGCGCGCCCCCACATCGGCGATGAACTGCTGGGTAAACGCGCTGATCGAAAACGGCAGATCCTTGATCGGCGTGTCGATCCGCGTCGCGGACACCGAGTTGCCCGCCCGGTAGCCTTTGTCGGCCGACGTGCTGACTTGAAACTCGGAGAGCCGCACCACCTGGTCACCGGCGGCGGCCGGCACCGGGGACGTTTGCGCGCGGAGCGCGACGGCGCTGCAGGCCAGCACGGCACCGCACACGCGGATAAAAACAGGCTGCGCCAAAGCGGCGGCCCGGAAGGGACGGGAGGGAAGGGGCATAACAGTGGGGGGGTTGCGACTTGGCCGGCACACGGGTCCGACCACGACAGGTTCGCGTTTGATAATTATTAGGCCCAAACGTCTGCCAAGCTAATTGTGCCGGCCCGCCGCCGCCGCCCGCCCCTATTCCGCCCGCACCTTGGCCGTCCCGTCGGCAAACTCCGCCGTCAACGCCTGGCCGGCCCGCACCGCGTCCCGCCGCGCCACCGGCGTGCCCGCCTCGTCGCGCATGATCACAAAGCCGCGGTGCAACACCGACGCCGGACTCGCCGCCTGCAACCGCTTCCACAGCGAGAGCAGCCGCTGCGACTCCTGCTCCACCCGCGTCTGCGGCGTGGCGTGCGCCAACCGCGCGCGCGCCTCCGCGAGGTGTTGGCGGTGCGTCTGCACCGACGACCGCAGCGCCGCGCCCAGCCGGTTCGAAAAATCGTCGAGCCGCAGAAACCCCTGCTCGATCTGCCCGCCCGGCGACAGCAGCCGCAACCGCGACCGCGCATGATCGAGCCGCTCGCCCGCGCGCGCCACCGCGCTTTCGAGCAACGTGCGCATCGCCTCGTCCGCCTGCTCCGTGCGTTCCGCACACGCCACAAACTCGCTCGAAATCAGCTCCGCCGCCGCACTCGGCGTCTCCGCGCGCACATCCGCCGCGAAATCGCACAACGTGAAATCGATCTCGTGCCCCACCGCCGCGATCACCGGCACCGCGCAGGCCACCACCGCCCGCACGAGCACCTCTTCGTTGAACGCCCACAAATCCTCCAGACTCCCGCCGCCCCGCCCGATCACGATCACGTCGAAAATCCCCAGCTCCTGCGCCAGCGCCAGCATCGCCGCCATTTCCGCCGCCGCGCCCTCCCCCTGCACCTTCGCCGGCAATACCACCACGCGGCCACGCCAGCCGCGCCGCCGCAGGATGCGCAGGAAATCCTGCACCGCCGCACCTGTCGGCGACGTCACGAATCCCACACACGCCGGCATCGCCGGAATCGCCCGCTTCCGCTCCGCCGCGAACAACCCTTCCGCCGCGAGCCGCGCCTTCAGCGCCTCAAACTCCCGCTGCAATTTCCCCACGCCGTCCTCGATCACCACCCGCACGATCAGCTGATACTGCCCGCGCGCCTCGTAAACGCTCACCTCGCCATACACGACCACCTGCACCCCTTCGCGCAACTTCACCGTCTGCCGCGCCGC
>CAJAYO010000924.1 GCA_903948415.1 uncultured Opitutia bacterium
CCTGCGGGCACGCCGTGGCTTGTCGCGCAAAGCCGCCGCCGCCAGGGCGCGGGCCGCCGGGCGAGCGCTGACCGCCGGGGCTGCCGGTATTCGCGGTCTTGGGACCGAGCGTCGGGTTGCTGCGCATCGAGAGGGCGATGCGGTTGCGCGGCAGATCGATCTCGGTGACGGTCACCTGGACTTTTTGGCCGGGCTTCACGACGGCGGAGGGTTCCTTCACGAAGGAATCCGCCAGTTGGCTGACGTGCACGAGGCCGTCCTGATGGACGCCGATGTCGACGAAGGCGCCGAACGCAGTGACGTTGGTCACGATGCCGGGGAGTTTCATGCCGGGCTTGAGGTCTTCGGGCCGGTGGACCTCGGCGGAGAAGGCGAAGACCTCGAATTTTTCGCGGGGGTCGCGGCCGGGCTTGGCGAGCTCGGCGAGGATGTCGGTGAGGGTGGGGAGACCGACCTCGGGCGTGACGTAGGCCTCGAGTTTGATGCGGGCGCGGAGTTTGGCGTCGCGCATCAGGTCGGGGACGGTGGTGCCGAGGTCGGCGGCCATTTTTTCGACGAGGGCGTAGCGCTCGGGATGGACGGAACTGGAGTCGAGCGGGTGGGCGGCGTCGCGGATGCGGAGGAAACCGGCGGCCTGCTCGAAGGCTTTGGGGCCGAGGCGCGGGACGTCCTTGAGGTCCGCGCGGGATTGGAACGGGCCCTTTTCGTTGCGGCGGGCCACGATCGCGGCGGCGGTCGCGGCGTTGAGGCCGGAGACGTAGCTGAGGAGCTGTTTCGAAGCGGTGTTGAGCTCGACGCCGACGCCGTTGACGGAGCTGACGACGGTGTCGTCGAGGGAGCGTTTGAGGGCGGACTGGTCGACGTCGTGCTGATATTGGCCGACGCCGATGGACTTCGGATCGAGCTTCACGAGTTCGGCGAGCGGATCCATCAGGCGGCGGCCGATGGAGACGGCGCCGCGCACGGTGAGATCGTGGTCGGGAAATTCTTCGCGGGCGACGTCGCTGGCGGAATAGATGGAGGCGCCGGATTCGTTGACCATCACGATGGGAATCGCGCCGGAGAGGCCGAGGGTGCGGACGAAGGCCTCGGTCTCGCGGCCGGCGGTGCCGTTGCCGATGGCGACGGCCTCGACGTTGAAGAACTTCACGAAGCCGGTGAGTTTTTCCTTCGCTTCGACCTCCATGCGGTCGGGGAAAACGACGTCGTTGTGGAGGAGTTTGCCCTGCCGGTCGAGAATGACGACCTTGCAACCGGTGCGGATGCCGGGGTCGATGGCCATGACGGCCTTTTGGCCGAGCGGGGCGGCGAGGAGGAGCTCGCGGAGATTGTCGGCGAAGACCTTGATGCCGGCTTCGTCGGCGCGTTTTTTGGATTCGAGCCGCATCTCGGTTTCCATGGCGGGGCACAGGAGGCGTTTGCAGGAATCCTGCACGGCGAGGACGACCTGGTCGGCGGCGGAGCCCTTGCCCTTCACGAAGAGCTGCTGCACCTCGGCGAAGGCGGTAGCCTCGTCGGGGAGCTGCACGCGCATCATCAGAAAAAGTTCCTTCTCGCCGCGGCGCATGGCGAGGACGCGGTGCGAGGGCGCTTTGTTGAGCGGCTCGCTCCATTCGAAGTAGTCCTTGAACTTCGAGGCCTCGACGGAGGTGTCTTTGCCGGTGAGCACTTTCGAGGAAATGACGGCGTCTTTTTGGTAGACGGTGCGGAGCTTGGCGCGCGCGTCTTTGTCGTCGCTGACGCGTTCGGCGATGATGTCGCGGGCGCCGGCGAAGGCTTCGTCGGTGGAAGCGATTTTGGAGACGACGTTCTTGCCGTCGTCGGCGGTGTAGTCCTTGCCGACGTAGGTTTGCGCGTCGGCGAGGGCGTCGGTGGCCGGGTCCTGGGCCCAGAGGAGATCGGCGAGGGGCTCGAGGCCCTTCTCTTTTGCGATGGTGGCGCGGGTGCGTTTCTTCGGGCGGAAAGGCAGGTAGATGTCCTCGAGGACGGCGAGGGTGTCGGCGGCGTTGATGGACTTTTCGAGGGCGGGCGTGAGGAGATTGCGCTCCTTGAGCGAGGCGAGGATCGCGGCGCGGCGCTCGTCGATGGCCTTCATCTGTTCGAGGCGGTCGCGGATGGCGAGGACCTGGACCTCGTCGAGTTCGCCGGTGACCTCTTTGCGGTAGCGGGCGATGAACGGCACGGTGGCGCCCTCGGCGAAGAGCTGGGCGGTGGCCGCAACTTGATAGACCTTGATGTTCAGCTCGGCCGCGAGGCGGAGGACGTGGTCGGGATTGGGTTGGGAGGTGGCCGGGGAGGCGACAGCGGACATGCGAGGGAAAAGATGCGAGCAGAGCGCGCGGCGGGGCGCGCGCAATCTCCAAAATCACGCGCGGCGGCGGTTGACTCTGAAAAAAGTGAGCGGGCGCGGGCGGGGGCACGGCGGACGGTCCGGCACGGACGCCTGTCCTAATTCGCAACCAAGCCTTGTCACTGCCGGGGGAATGTGCGCCACTTTTTATCCTACCTCGAATTTTTTTTCGTTCCGCGCCATGTCCGCCATCAATCGTTTCCTGCTCGAAAACAAACTGCGCATCGCGACGAACCCGTGTGTGTCGCCGGATTTTTGCCTCGATTGGCCGGCGCTGCGCGACGAGTTGCGCGCCAGCAAGGCGGTCAAAGTCCACCACAAGAGCCGCGTCGAGACGGCCGCGGGGGCGTTTACGCTGGTGGAAAACGCCCACGGCGACTGCGCGTGGCGTCTGCAGGGCGACGCGGCCAAGGCGGATGCGTTGCACGATGCCGTGGCGCTGTCCGACGGCACGACGGTGTTTCCGGCGACCTTCGCGAATCTGCTGACGCTGAAAAATCTGATCCAGGCGCACCAGCCGGCCTCGACCGTCTTTCCCACGGCCGCGGAACAGCTCGGCCGCAGCACGCTCGGCATTGGCGCACGGTTTACGACGCTGCACTGGCCGGCGGTGGAGTGGGCGATGAGCGCGCTCAGCCTCGGGGTGACGGCGAACCAGAATTCGATCCCGCGCGAACTCGTTTACGACACCGACGTGATGCTCGCGGGGAAACTCGACACGGTGCCGTTCCCGTTCATCGGCACGAACGTGCCCGAGGGCCATCAGGGCCAGAGCGTCGAAGGCATGAGCCACGGCTGCGTGCTCTCGAAACTGAAGACCGGCTTTCACCGCCGCGGGATTCCGTGGAGCTTCAACGCCGACCACCAACCGATCGGCGGCAAGTTCGATTCGCGCGAGGACGCGCTCGTCACCGGCTGCGTGCTCGCCAGCTACATCACCTTCGATCTCTCGCCCGAACTCGCGCAGACGAAAGTCGCGGACGATGCCGGGGCGTGGGTCGCCGCCCAAGTCCCCGCCGCGCTCGTCGCGACGGTGAAGGCGCGGGTCGCCGCCGCCGGTCTCACGTTGCACGAAGCCGATTTCGCCAAGCTCCTCGCCTACGTGTGGCCGTCGCTGCAGAAGATGAAGGTCCGCGACGACAAATATGCCGCCGCGCGGGCGAAACTGTTCAAGACCGAGGTGGGGCGCGCCTATCTCCGCGAACTCTCGATCGACGAGTTGCCCGGGCTCACGACTCCCGAAACGACGGCGATCATGCTCGCGCTCTGCGAGGCGCTGGGAATGAAGATCCACTTTGTGGCCCCCGCCTTCGGTTTTCAGAAGAACATGCCGTATCCGGACAACGCGGCGTTGCGCACGCTCATCGAGAAGCAGTGGGCGGTGTGCCGGGATTTCGGCGCAAGCATCGGTTTTCATTCCGGCTCCGGCAAATCGGCCGAGAACTACCGGGTCATGGGGCAGGTCACCGGCGGGCGGCTCGAAATCAAGACGAGCGGCCGCTACACCTACGAGATGGGCCGGGCGCTGTTCGCGTCGAAGAACGCCGCCGATCAGGCGCTCTGGCGCGACTGGTATACGTTCACCCTCGAACTCGCGCTCCTCGGCGCCACCAGCGCCGATGCCACCGAGCAGAAGATGGCGCGCGTGTTCATCGCCGACGCGCTGGCGAAGTCCGGCCAGTCCACCGAGGTGTTCGCCAACCCGACGGTCACGCGCGGGGCGCTCGAGGCGCTCTCGGCCAGCCCCGAGCACATGTTCTGGTTCGAATATAATTTCCTCCATGTGCTCGCCGCCGGCGGGCGCGCAGAGAAAGCCGCGCTCGGCGACCACACGCCCGCGGGCTACCAGCAGCGCGCCCGGTTCTACGCGATCAGCGACGAGGGCCGGCTGAACTTCTCGAAGAACATCGCGAGCTACATCGTGTTTCTCGCCGAAAACACCGGACTCGCCCCGGCGGCCACCTGCGCCGCCGCGCACAAGCTGCTCGCGGGCTACACGTCGCTCGACGCGATGCTTAACGATATTTCCAAGTAAGGGTTCGCGCCGCGCGCCCGCGCCGCCGACGTTCCCGCCCGCTCCCTTCTCTCCCACAAAAAACGCCATGCCGAAATCCCGCTCCCTCATCCACGACGATTTCCTCCTGACCACGAAGCAAGCCCGCGAGCTCTACCACCGCTTCGCGAAGAGCGAGCCGATTTACGACTACCATTGTCACCTGCCGCCCGACCTCATTGCGAGCAACCACCAGTTCGCCGATCTCGCCGAACTCTGGCTCGGCGGCGACCACTACAAATGGCGCGCGCTGCGCACCAACGGCGTCAACGAGCGCTTCGTCACCGGCGACGGCACGCCCCGCGAGAAATTCCAGGCCTGGGCCGAGACCGTCCCGCACACGCTGCGCAATCCGCTTTACCACTGGTCGCACCTCGAGCTGAAGCGCTACTTCGGTTTCGACGGATTGCTCGACGGCAAGTCCGCCGAGAAAGTCTGGAAGCAGGCCAATGCAAAGCTCGCCAAGACCCGCGTGCACGACCTGATCAACGAGTCGAAGGTCGCCGTCATCTGCACCACCGACTGTCCGGCCGATCCGCTCGACCACCACGCGAAGATCCGCGCGAATCCCGGCAAGCTGAAGGCGCGCGTCTACCCGGCGTTTCGCCCGGACAAGGCGCTCGCCGTCGGCCAGCCGAAGGCGTTCAACGCCTGGCTCGAAAAACTCGCCGCGACGGCGGGAGTGGCCAACGGCATCAAGACCTTTGACGACCTCCTCGGCGCGCTGAAAAAACGGCACGACGAATTTCACGCCGCCGGCTGCCGCGTGTCCGACCACGGTTTGGAGCATGCGCTCTCCGAGCCCTGCACGCACGCCCAGGCGAAGATGGTCTTTGACGCGGCGCGGGCCGGCCCCGTGCCGGACGCGGCCGCGGCGGTGCGTTACGGGTCGTATCTGATGTTCGAGTTCGGCCGGTGGGACGCCGCGCGCGGTTGGACGAAGCAGCTCCATCTCGGCGCGCTGCGCAACAACAACGCCCGCCTGCTCGGCAAGCTTGGGCCCGACACCGGTTTCGATTCGATCGGCGATTTCCCGCAGGCGGTCGCGCTGTCGCGCTACCTCAACACGCTCGATTCGACCGACCAGCTGCCGCGGACGATCCTCTATAACAACAACCCGAACGACAATTACGTCCTCGGCACGATGATCGGGAATTTCCAGGACGGCTCGATCGCGGGCAAGGTGCAGTTCGGCAGCGGCTGGTGGTTCCTCGACCAGAAGGAGGGCATGGAGTGGCAGATCAACGCGCTCTCGAACCTCGGCCTGCTCTCGCGTTTCGTCGGCATGATCACCGATTCGCGCAGCTTCGTGAGTTATCCGCGGCATGAATACTTCCGCCGCACGCTGTGCAATCTGCTCGGCGGCGACATGGCGCGCGGGGAGATTCCGACCGACTACGCGCTGGTCGGCGGTATGGTGAAAAACATCTGCTTCGGCAATGCGCGCGCCTACTTCGGCCTCGAACTCGCGCCGGAGTTTTCCAAATAACCCGGCGCACGCGAGTGCGCCTTTTGCACCTGCGGCCGGCTTCTCCCCGCGCCGGCCGCCGGGGCCCCGCTCGGGGCGGCCGAGGTTGCCCGGTTCGAAGACACGACGGGCGAGGTGGACGCGGCGTTCACCTTCGCGCGGACGATGGGCTGCGTGCTGGCGGGCTGGATCGTTCACGCGTTTCCGGCTCGGCCGCGGCGAAGCGGGCCATCTCCCGGCGTCGATCAAGTCCGTGGCGGAGTGGTTTCCGCGC
>CAJAYO010000925.1 GCA_903948415.1 uncultured Opitutia bacterium
ACCCTGCGCAAATCCACCCTCGCCGGGACCCTCCCCTTCAACCTCCCCCTCACCAACGCCGGCACCGTCGAGGTCCTCGGCGGCATCTTCTCCCTCGACGCCGGCGGTTCCTCCACCGGCGCCTTCGCTCTCGCCGCCGGCAGCACGCTCCGCTTCGCCTCCCACTTCACCCTCGGCGCCGGCGCCACCATCACCGGCACGGGCACGCTCCAAGTAGCTTCTGGCACCACCACCTTCTCCGGCGCGGTCGCCAACCCCACCGCGGCACTGTCCCTCACGGGCGGAACCGCAAACGTCACCACGGCCACGTCAATTTCCGGTCCGATCGACCTCACGGGCGGCACGCTCGGCGGCGCCGGCACGCTGACCGCCGCCGGCCCCTTCAACTGGAACTACGGCGACATGACCGGCGGCGGTGTCCTCAACGCCAACGCCGGTGGCACGTGGGCCACCGGCAACGCCAAATACCTTTCCGCCCACACCCTCAATCTCGACGGCACCACCGCGTGGACCGCCGGCCCCATCTACACCGGCGGGGGCTCCATCCTTGCGATCAAGCCCGGGGCCACTTTCACCACCGACTTCGACAGCGGCCTCTACTTCAATCTCCCCGGCACCCGCGCCACCCTCGACAATCAGGGCACCTTCACCAAGTCCGCGGGCACGGGTATCACCGAAATCCAAGCCCTCTTTAATAACGCCGCCACCGGCACGCTTGATGTCCAGTCCGGCACGCTGAAGCTCTCCGGTGGCGGCTCCCACTCCGCCGCGGCCACCGTCGCCGTGGCGTCCGGAGCCACCCTTAACTTTAGCGCCGGCACCTTCACGATGGCCAACGGCGCATCCTTCACCGGCGCCGGCACCTTTGCCCTCGCCGGCGGCACGCTCGCCATCGCCGCCGGCACCGCCAACCTCGCCCACCTCACCAGCACGGACGGCACGCTCTCCGGCGCCGGCAACGCCACCCTCGGCCTCCTCGCCCAGACCGGCGGCTCGCTCGCGATCGACCACTTTAGTCTGACCGGCCCCGGCTCGACGTGGACCGCCGGCAATTGGAACAGCCCCGCGCCCTCCACCGCCACCCTCGCCCGCGGCGCCACGCTCTCGCTCATCTCCGGCAACCTCCACGATTTCGACTACCGCGCCGTCACCAATCTCGGCACCGTCCACTGGAACCTCGGCTATCTTCGCGCCGGCCACGGCGCCACCTTCACCAACGCCGCCGGCGCCACCTTCAACGACCTCTCCACCTCCGGCTACTCCATCCACAACCCTTTCGGCGGCACCTTCCGCTTCATCAACCAGGGCACCTACACGCGCAACGCCGCCGGCCACACCTCCTTCATCGACGTCCCCTTCGACAACACCGGCGCCGTCACCGTCACCGCCGGCGATCTCCAACTCCGCGCCGGCGGCACCATGGGCTCCAGCGGCACGATGACCACCGCCGCCGGATCCTCCCTGACCTTCACCGCCGGCTACACCGTCGCCAACGGCACTTCCTTCACCGGCCCCGGCACCTACACCCTCGCCGGCGGCACCTTCGACGTCACTGGCACCATGACGGTCAGCACCTTCAACCAAACCGGCGGCACCCTCGCCGGCAGCAACGCCCTCGCCGGCACCATCAACTGGTCCGGCGGCGACTGGAATTCCGCGATGGCCGGCACGTCCACCACGGTGCTCGCCACCGGCACCCTCAACCTCAACACCGGCTCGTCCAAAGATTTCAACCGCCGCGCCATCACCAACGAGGGCACCGTCAACTGGCACACCGGCTACATCCGCTCCGGCACCGGCGGCACCTTCACCAACGCGGCCGGCGCCACCTTCAACGACTTCAATCCCTCCGGCTCCAGCCTCCACAATGCCTACGGCGGCACCTTCACCTTCACCAACCACGGCACCTACAACCGCAACGCCGCCAATTCCACCTCCTACCTCGCCGTCCCGTTCGACAACCCCGGCCGCGTCAACGTCCTCGCCGGCGACCTCCAGCTCTCCGCCGGCGGCACCATGGCCAGCACCGGCGCCATCGCCGCCGCCACCGGCACCAACGTGTATTTCACCCACGGTTACACCATCGACAACGGCGCCTCCCTCTCCGGCGCCGGCACCTATTGGCTCACCGGCGGCACCCTGACCCTCACCGGCAATGTCGTCGTCGGCACCTTCAACCAGACCGGCGGCACCCTCGCCGGCACCAACACCCTCAACGGCCTCGTCAACTGGTCGGGCGGCGATTGGAGCGCCCCCGCCGCCGGCTTCACCACGACGATCGCCCCCGCCGCCACGCTCAATCTCACCACCGGCAACAGCAAAGATTTCGCCTACCGCGCCATCGTGAACCGCGGCATCGTCAACTGGACCTCCGGTTACCTCCGCGGCGGCCACGGCGCCACCTTCACCAACGCCGCCGGCGCCACCTTCAACGACCTCAACACCTCCGGCTACACCGTCCACAATCCTTTCGGCGGGACCTTCACCTTCGTCAACGACGGCACCTACGTCCGCGATGCCCCCGGCACGACAAACTTTGACGCCCCGTTCAACAACTCCGGCACCCTCACCCTCTCACTCGGCTCCCTCCAAGTCCGCCAGGGCGGCACCATGTCCGCCACCAGCGTGGTCCACGCCGCCGCCGGCACCACGCTCACCTTCACCGCCAGTTACACGCTCCTCGCCGGCTCGCAGCTCGGCGGCGCCGGCACCTACACGCAGACCGGGGGCACCCTCACCGTCGAGACCCTGAACGCCTCCGCCTTCCACTGGTCCGCCGGAAATTGGAACGGCGCCGGCACCTCCCTCATCGCCCCCACCACCGTGCTCAACATCGGCACCGGCAACGACCACGATTTCGACGCCCGCTCCCTCCTCAATCACGGCCTCGTCAACTGGTCCGCCGGCCGGCTCCGCTCCGGCCACGGCGGTTCGATCGTCAACGCCGGCACCAGGAACGACGCCTCCGGATCCTCCTTCAACAACGACTACGCCGGCCCCACCGCCACCTTCACCAACGCCGCCGGCGCCACCTATCTCAAGACCGCCGGCACCAGCACCTACTTCGTTCCGTTCACCAACGCCGGCACCCTCCGCGCCGAGGGCGGCACCCTCCGCTTCGAAAACACCTTCACCAATGCCGGCGGCACCCTCGTCGCCGCCGGCGGGACCTTCTCCTTCGCCCAAGCCCTCGACCTTGGCACCGGCACCCTCGGCGGCTCCGGCACCATCACCGCACCCGCCGTCACCGCCGGCGGCACCGTCGCCCCCGGCAACTCCCCCGGCCAACTCACCCTCACCGGCAACCTCACGCTCCTCTCCACCACCACCTTCCTCGTCGAACTCGCCGGCCCCACCCAGGGCGTGAGCTACGATTTCCTCAGCGTCGGCGGCAACGCCACCCTCGCCGGCAACCTCTCGGTCTCCTTCCTCCACGGCTTCAACACCTCCGTCGACGCCGCCAGCTCCTTCACCGTCCTCACCGCCACCACCCTCACCGGCGCCTTCACCAACGCCGCCCACGGTCAGCGCATCCTCTCCGGCGACGGCCTCGCCTCCTTCTTCGTGAATTACGGCGCCGCCAGCCCGTTCGGCGCCGGCAACGTCGTCCTCACCCATTTCATCCCCGTCCCCGAACCGTCCACTTATGCGCTCCTGGGCCTCGGCCTAATAGGCGTGCTCGTGGCCGCCCGTCGCCGCCGGAATTCCTGAGCCGCGCGCAACCCCGCTCGCCAGCGCTCGTCTCCGTCGCCTGACCGTCCCCCCGACGGTCACCCCCATGCGCCTCTTCTCGTTTCTCCGTCTCTCCGTCGCCTGTCTTCCCGCCTCACGGTCTCGCGTTCTCCCGCTCTCGCTTTCCCTCCTTCTCCCCCTCTCCGTCCTCCACTCCGCCCCCGACCCACTCGCCCTCCTCCGCCCCGGCCACCCCCGCCTCCTCTTCACCGACGTCCAGCTCGCCACCGCCGTCGCCGCCGCCCAGACCGATCCGCTCCGCGCCCAACTCCACGCGCGCATCCTCGCCCTCGCCGAGGCCGAGCTGAAATCCACCCCCGTCAAACCCGTCCTCGTCGGCCCGCGTCTCCTCGACAAATCCCGCACCGCCCTCGGCCGCGTCCTCACCACCGCGATGGCCTTCCGTCTCACCGGCGACCCCCGCTTCGCCGACCGCGCGAAAAAAGAACTCTTCACCGTCGCCGCCTTTCCCGACGGGAATCCCTCCCACTACCTCGACGTCGCCGAGATGAGCCTCGCCGTCGCGCTCGGCTACGACTGGCTCTACGCGCACCTCACCGCCGCCGAGCGCGCGACCCTCAAAGCCGCCCTCCTCCACCACGGCCTCGCCCTCGCCCCCGACGCCTACCACCCCGCCGGCGCCACCGACAAACGCGTCACCCGCTGGGTCACCGCCCACCACAACTGGAACCAAGTCTGCAACGGCGGCCTCCTCGGCGCCGCCCTCGCTCTCGCCGATGAAGAGCCCGCCCTCGCCCGCCTCGTCGTCACCGGCGCGGTGAAATCCCTCCCCCTCGCGATGGCCGCCTACGCCCCCGACGGCGCCTACCCCGAAGGCCCCGGCTACTGGGGTTACGGCACCACCTACAACGTCATCGCCCTCGCCCTCCTTGAGTCCGCCCTCGGCACCGACTTCGGCCTCGCGCACTCGCCCGCCTTTGACCGCACCGCCGACTACCGCCTCCACGTCCAGAGCCCCACCGGCCTCGGCTTCAACTACGCCGACGGCAGCGCCGGCCTCCACGCCTCGCCCGCGCTCACCTGGTTGGCCACTCGCTTCCACCGCCCCCAACCCTTCGTGCACAGCCGCGCGCTTCTCGCCGCCGCCCTCGCCACGAAAAAATCCGACCGCGAAAGCGACCGCTTCTTCGCCCTTCACGCCCTTTGGTTTCCTCCGCCTCTCTCAAATCCACAATCGCCGGTCGAAAGTTCCACGCCTCGCGACGCCCGTTTCCGGGGTCCCGCCGAACTCGCCCTCTTCCGCTCCGCCTGGAACGACCCCCGCGCCCTCTTCGTCGGCTTCAAAGCCGGCGCCAACGACGTCAACCACTCCCACCTCGACCTCGGCTCCTTCGTCCTCGACGCCGACGGCGTCCGCTGGGCCACCGACCTCGGCCCCGACGACTACAACCTCCCCGGCTACTTCGACACGAAGAAAGGCACCGCCTCGCCCCGCTGGAAATACTACCGCCTCAACAACCGCTCCCACAACACCCTCACCCCCGGCGATGCCCTCCAGGAATACCGCGCCACCGCGCCCCTCGTCGCCTTCGCCTCCACCCCCGCCCGCGCCTACGCGGTCGCCGATCTCACCGCCGCCTATCCCGCCGCCGCGAAAAAAATCCTCCGCGGCATCGCCCTCCTCGACCGTGCCCGCGTCCTCGTCCAGGACGATCTCACCGCCGTGACGCCCGGCACCGCCCTCGTCTCCCGCCTCCTCACCGAAGCCACGATCGCCCTGTCCCCCGACGCCCGCACGGCCACGCTCACGCTCCACGGCCGCACCCTCCGCGCTGAAATCCTCACCCCCACCACCGCGAAGTTCACCACGCGCCCCGCCACCGCTCCCGCTTCCGCCGACCGCGCGAATCCCGGCATCACCGCCCTCTCCGCCGAATTCACCGCCTCCTCCCCCGACGCCCGCCTCGCCCTCCTCCTCACCCCCGTCGGCGACCACTGGCCCGCCCCACTCCCCGCCCCCGTCCTCACCCCCCTCACCGACTGGCGTTAACCTGAATCACGCCGCCTTTTCGTGAACCTCCCGTGCTGCGTTACCCGCCGAGTTCGGCCCCGGAACGCTCAGAGCCAGACTCGCCGGCTCGCTCCGGGTCCTCTGTGCCGGAGCTCTGTGTTCTCTGTCTCGGAGCTCTGTGTTCTCTGTCTCGGAGCTCCATGTCCTCCGTGATCTATGCCTTGTCCACGCCCAGTGTGAACGTCTCCCGCTAACTCCCATGTCGCTCCTCTCCCCCTCTCCCCGTCTCTCCGTCTCCCCGTCCCGTCTCCTCTCCGCCGCCCTCGCTCTCCTTCTCCTCGCCACCGCCCTCGCCTCCGCCTCCGAGGCCCCGACGCCCCCGCGCCTCAAACGCGCCGACAGTTTCCTCGGCATCCATTTCGATTTCCACGCCGGCCCCGACTGCACCGAAGTCGGCAAAAACACCACCCCGCGATGATCCAAAACATCATCGACCTCGTCCACCCCGACTACCTCCAGATCGATTGCAAGGGCCACGCCGGCTACACGAGTTACCCCACCCAAGTCGGCCAACAAGTCCCCGGCTACGTCGGCGACCCCCTCCGCACCTGGCGCGACGTCACCGCGAAAAACGGCGTCGCACTCTATCTGCACTACTCCGGCGTGTGGGACAGCGTCGCCGTGAAAAACCCCGGCTGGGCCGCCCTCGACGCCGACGGCAAACCCAGCCCCAAAGCCACGTCCTTCTGGGGCCCCTACAGCGAGCAGCTCCTCATCCCCCAGCTCCGCGAACTCGCCGGCACCTACGGCGTCGACGGCGTCTGGGTCGACGGCGAGTGCTGGGCCTCCATCCCCGACTACAGCCCCGCCGCCCTCGCCGCCTTCACCTCGGCCACCGGCTTCACCACCGTCCCGCGCAAAGCCTCCGAGCCCCACTGGTTCGAGTTTCTCCAGTTTCAGCGCGAAGCCTTCCGCGGCTATCTCCGCCACTACCTCGCCGCGGTGAAACGCACGCATCCCACCTTTCAGATCTGCAGCAACTGGGCCTTCACCGACCACATGCCCGAACCCGTCTCGGTCCCCGTCGATTTTCTCTCCGGCGATCACTCCCCCGACGACAGCGTCAACTCCGCCCGTCTCTCCGCCCGTTTCCTCGTCCGCCAGGGCCTCCCGTGGGATCTCATGGCCTGGAGTTTTTCCAACAAACCCACCCCCGGCCCGCGCCCGCAAAAAACCGCCGTCCAACTCCAACGCGAAGCCGCCGTCGTCCTCGCCCTCGGCGGCGGCTTCCAAGCCTACTACAAACAAAAACGCGACGGCTCCATTTTCCCCGAACAGATGCCCGTCATGGCCGAGGTCGCAAAATTCTGCCGCGCGCGCCAAGCCCTCCTCCACCACGCCCAACCCGTCCCCCAGATCGCGCTCCTCTTCTCGACCGCCGCGCACTACCGCATGATCAACGGCCTCTTCTCCCGCAACAATTCGCGCATCGGCGGCGTCCTCCAGGCCCTCCTCGACAGCCAGCAATCCGTCGAGGTCGTCACCGAGGCCCAACTCGCCGGCCACCTCGCCGACTACCCGCTGATCATTGTCCCCGAATGGCAATACCTCGACCCCGCATTCAAAGCCGACCTCGTCACCTACACGCAGAACGGCGGGCACCTCCTCCTCGTCGGCCCTCGCACCGCCGCGCTCTTCGAAACCGAACTCGACGCCCAACTCCAGGGCTCGGCCAAAGCCAACTCCCCGCTGCACCTCGGCCCCACCACCGCTGTCGTCACCGGCGACCGCCAAGCCGTCACCCTCGGCACCCGCGCCACCGCCGTCGGCGAAATTCGCGCCGTGACCGCCGCCGCTGCCACCACCCCGCCCCCCGCACCCACCCCCGCCGCTTCGATCGCCCCGCTCGGCCGCGGCCTGATCGCCGCCACCTATTTTTCCTTCGGCGGCGCCTACACCAAAGAGCCCAACGAACCCGCCCGCCAGTTTCTCGCCGACCTGGTCCGCCGCCTCTTCCCTGCCCCCCTCGCCGAAGTCACCGGCTCGTCCTCCGTCGACGTCAGCGTCGCGCGCAACCACGGCCGGCTCTTGGTCAATCTGGTCAACACCGCCGGCCCGCACCGCACCCAGGGCATCCTCACCTCCATTCCTCCCGTCGGCCCGCTCACGGTAAAAATTCGCCTCGCCGCCCCTCCCGCGCACCTCACTCTCGAACCCGGCTCCCGCCCCCTCCCCTTCACCTACGCCGACGGTATCGCCCTCCTCACCGTGCCCTCTCTCTCGATCCACGATATCATCACCATCGACCTCTGACCCACGGTTGTCCTTGCGAGGAGCGCCGCAACGAATCAATCCATCTGAATTTTCCCCGCGCGCCTCGCCCCCTTCCCTTTTCCCCTCCTCCCCGTATCCCCTTCGCCCCCTCACTCCTTCTCACCCCGTCTTCTCCCCCTCTCCCATGCCCAACTCCCGTCGCCAGTTCCTCCAAAGCTCCGCCGTCCTCCTCGCCGCCCCCTTCATTCTCCCGAGCCGCGTCTGGTCCCAGACCACCGCCCCCGGCAAGCGCCTCACGCTCGGCTGTATCGGCATGGGCAAACAAATGGGCGGCCACCTCGGCAGCTTCATCAACCGCGATGACGTCGAGGTCCTCGCCGTCTGCGACGTCGACACCACGCGCCGCCTCCACGCCCAGAAACGCGTCGACGACGCCTATACGAAAAAAGCCGGCCAGACCTACCGCGCGTGCGACGCCTACAACGATTTCCGCGAGGTCCTCGCCCGCAAAGATATCGACGCCGTCGTCATCGCCACCCCCGACCACTGGCACGCCTACATCGCCATCGCCGCCGTCCGCGCCGGCAAGGACGTCTACTGCGAAAAACCCCTCACCTATAACATTCACGAGGCCGTCCAACTCGTGAAGGAGACCCGCAAAGCCAACCGCGTTTTCCAGACCGGCTCCCAACAGCGCTCCGCCAAAGAATTCCGCGTCGCCTGCGAACTCGTCCGCAACGGCGTCCTCGGCCGCGTCAATTCCATCCACGTCTCCTTCGGCGATCCCGCCGCCCCCTACGCCCAACCCGCCGCCGAGATGGAACCCGGCCTCGACTGGGACCGCTGGTGCGGCCCGGGCCCGCTCGTCGCCTACAGCCCGTTCCTCTGCCCGCGCGGCCTCCACACCAATTTCCCCGACTGGCGCAAAACCTGGGAATTCGGCGGCGGCATGATCACCGACTGGGGCGCCCACCACATCGACATCTCCCAATGGGCCCTCGGCATGGACGGCTCCGGCCCCGTCGAGGTCCGCGCCCCCAAAAACTGGGAGACCGCCAAACGCGGCGCCCAACTCGTCTACGCCGACGGCACCGTCCTCACCCACGTCAAAGGCAAAGGCGTCTCCTTCTACGGCACCCTCGGCGAATGCCACGTCAACCGCGGCAAATTCGAACTCATCATGGACGGCAAGACCGTCCACAAATTCTGGGACAAGGAAGTCGACAAAACCACGTCGATGGAACGCGAAGTCGTCCTCACCGAGCGCGAATTTCTCGCCGACGCGAAGATCAAGCTCACCGCCCCGAAGAGCCACCTCCAAAACTTCCTCGACTGCGTGCAGTCGCGTGAAAGGCCCATCGCCGACGTCGCGATCGGCGCCAGCAGCGTCACCGCCTGCCATCTCATGAACTTCGCCTATCACTACGGCGCGAACGTGAAGTGGAACCCCGAACGCAACAAGTTCACCAGTGGCGGCAGCAGCAAGTGGCTCACCCGCGACAAATACCGCGCCGGCTGGGTCGTGTAAGCCGCCCGTCGCTCCGTTTTTGGCCCCCGCCCGTCGCCCGCCTCGTGAGAGGCGGGACCGCTCACCCCACGCGCCCAGCCCCGCGCTCCGCCCCTCTTTCTCTTTCCTCTTTCTCCGTCTTCTTTCTCTCTCGGACGCCCGCCATGTCCTCCTCGCCTCCCGTTCCCGCTGCTCCTCCGGCGCCCGCCTCCGCCCAACTCGCCCTACCCGCTCTCTCCTCCCTCACCCTCCGCGAAAAAATCGCCCAACTCCTCAACGTCGGCTTTCGCGGCTGCCACCCCGCCGAATGCGCCCTCGCCCTCCGCGACATCCGCGAACACGGCATCGGCGGCGTCATCCTCTTCGACCAGGAAATGGTCGATGGCTCTGCCGGCCGCCGTAACATCGAGTCCCCTACGCAGGTCCGCGACCTCCTCGCTCACTTCCAAGCGCACGCCCGCATCCCCCTCCTCACGTCCATCGACCAGGAGGGCGGCCGCGTCAATCGCCTCAAACCCGCCTACGGCTTCCCCGCGAGCATCTCCCACGAGGAACTCGGCCGCCTCGACGACCCCGCCGCCACCGTCCGCCACGCCACCACCATCGCCCAGACCCTCGCCAGCGTCGGCCTCAACCTCAACCTCGCCCCCGTCGTCGACCTCGACGCCCACCCCGACAATCCGATCATCAAGGGCAAGCGCCGCAGCTTCTCCGCCGACCCCGAGGCCGTCGCCCGCCTCGCCGCCGACTACATCCGGGCCCACCGCGCCCAAGGCGTCCTCACCTGCCTGAAACATTTCCCCGGCCACGGCAGCGCCACCGGCGACACCCACCTCGGCCTCGTCAACGTCACCGCCACGTGGACCGACCGGGAACTCATCCCGTTCCAACGCCTCATCGCCGCCGGCCTCTGCGACATGATCATGAGCGCCCACGTGTTCAACGCGCACCTCGACCCCGAGCGCCCCGCCACCCTCTCCCGCGCCGTCATCACCGGTATCCTCCGCGAGCAACTCGGCTACACCGGCGTGATCACGAGCGACGACATGGAGATGAAAGCCATCTCCAGCCACTACGGCCTCGAGCACTCCCTCCCGCTCGCGATCAACGCCGGCATCGACGTCCTCTGCTTCGGCAACAACCTCAGCTACGATCCCGACATCGCCCCCCGCGCCCTCGACATTCTCGAACGCGCCGTCACCTCCGGCCTCATCCCGGAATCCCGGATCAACGAATCCTGCACCCGCGTCCTCGCCCTCAAACGCCGCGCCGGTCTCCTCACCTGACGGAGCGGCGGTTTCCCAACCGCCGTCTTTTTTCCTCCTCACCCAAAAACACTTCCGCCGGAATTTCGCCTGCGTCCCGCTCTCCTTCCGTGTAGTCCGTGTGTTCCGTGGGCCATACTTCGTTTCCTTTCCTGTCATCGCATCCGTGTTCATCCGTGCCATCCGTGGTTAAACTTTTCCGCAGTTCCCCACCCTCTCCACGGCCCGTCCCCTGATTTTCGCTCCTCAAAAAAATGTCCGCCCCATCGCCGGCCCCCGCGCCCACCGCCCGCAACCCCTGGGCCTGGATTCCCTCCCTCTACTTCGCGCAGGGCATCCCCTACGTCGTCGTCATGAC
>CAJAYO010000926.1 GCA_903948415.1 uncultured Opitutia bacterium
CACCTTCCGTGCCGAACGCTACGAGAAGAAGTCCGTCGTCATCACCTCGAACCTGGTCTTCAGCCAATCGGACTAGATCTTCAAGGACCCCGATGATGACCATTGCCGCCATCGACCGACTCGCGCATCACGCCACGATCCTCGAGTTTAACGGCGACAGCCACCGTGCCCATTCAGCGAACGCGGTCGGAAGCAGATCGTCGTTGACCAGACGATCGCTTGATTTCGCCCCCCCCCGTGAGCCGGTCGGCCGCGCGGCAGTCGCGTTGCGGGCCTCCCGCTGACCCCGCCGCCCCAGGTCTGCCCCCACAAACGCACGGATTTCCCCAAACGCAGTCCTCGCCGGGACGGTGGCCGGTGGCTGGATGCGCGGGAATCCGGAGGAAAATGACCGCACCGTCGCGCTTAATCCCGCGGACGGGGTCGGGTCGAGGCAGCCGGACGGAGTCAAGGCAGCCGGACGGGGCAGGCGTGGGGGTTTGGGGCGAGCGAACGGCGCCCGTGATCCGAGCGGCCCACGCCGCGCCGACCGCGTTTTGCGCCCGCGGGCAGCCATTGCCGCGCGGATCGGACGTGGCCCGGGGCTCCCGCCCCGTGGGCGCGGAAATGTGGCCCGGGGCTCCCGACCCGTGAGGGCGGAACGACGACTGAGCCGGTTCGCTTTCGAGAGAAGATTCACGCGATTTGGAGGAGCCTGTTTGCAGGCGATGGCTCCGAGCTGAATCGCCCGCAAGCGGGCTCCTACCCTTCCGGCAGATTCGCTGCATCTCCCGCAAGCAGGCCCACCCTCCCGGCAGATTCGCTGCATCGCCCGCAAGCAGGCCCCACCCTTCCGGCGGATTCGTCTCAACGTGATCGCGAATTGGAATTAGCCGTTGCCCCCCTTTCTCAGCCGTAGGCAGCGCGCTTGCGCGCGCTCCGAAAACGCGCCCGCCAGCGGGCGGCCTACGAAGTCACCCTTCGGTTTTTGAAGGTTCGAGGACAAGGGCGTTGGGCTGAATCGACGCGACTGAGCCCGTGGCCCCCTTTCTCAGCCGCGCACGTGACGTCGTCCCCGGCGGGCGGGGCGGAATCGCCGGAATTTCGGGCGCGCGAGCTTTTCCGGAGGTCGATCACGTCTTTGGCGCAGGCCCGCTGGCCAGGCGCCGAAAAGGGGCGGGACGGGAGCGTCTGGAATCGGCGGTAGCCTACGACCGCATTTGTCCGACCCCATGGGCTATGCTGGCCGGCCATGAAAACGACCGTTCAGCGCGATGATCCGGCCAGCCTCGCGGCCAGCGCCCCGCCCGTTCACCGCGCTTTTCCCTTCCCCGCCCCCGGCCCTGCCGGTCACCGCGGACACGACGACCCCCGGATGGGGCAACGTCATCACCGCTGGCGATCGGATGACCACCCCGCTGCAACCGCCTCCGACCAGGCGCCCCGGCCGGCCTAATCCCTCACCCCCATGCCCCTCTTCCACAGCACCGGCGGCCAACCGCCGCAGATCTTCGCCAAGGACCGCGACCGCGTCATCACCTACACCCTCTCGACCGCCGCCGCCAAGCGCCTGCGGGAGACGGGCGTGCGCCACGGCCGCTCCGTGCCCGGCCGTGTGCTCGCTTCGCTGATCCGCACCGGCGACGCGCATTCGCCGCGGACGGCCGACGCCGCCGGGCAACAGGTGATCTTCGAGGACGACTCCGCCGCTCACCTGCCCCGCTGTGAGCTGACCGGCGCGACCACCGACCTGCACCTGATCGTGTATGGCGAAGGCCAGGGCATCGTCGCTAAACTCGTGGCCACGGAGCCGCGCTTCCTGCTGCAAAAAGTCACGACGCTGAGCCTGCCCCTCGCGGCGCTGAGCAGCGCGGTCCTCGCGACCCTCGAAGCGATGGGCAAGCTGCCCGTCGGCAGTCCCGCGGCCAAAACCCTGCGCGCCTGGTTGCGGCAGGATCTGGAGGCGAGTTGGAGCAAGCTCGCCGCGCAACGCGCCGAACCCCAGCAAAGCCTCGAACTCGGCCCCACGCCCGATGAGTTGCCGCTGGCGAGCCCCGGCCCGTAGTGCGGCGCGTCCACGCCCAGGGACGCGACCTTTCACGAGCACCTCACGCCGCGACGAGCGGAGGCCCGCGCCGCCGCCCATGTCCGCCGCTTCCTTCGCTTCGCCGAAGTCCGTTTGACGCCCGACGCGCGGAATGGAAAACGGCCTTCACCCGGTCGATCACTAGCACCGGTCAAGTGGGCCCAGCGCGCCGCCGGCCTCCCCCCGCCCCGCCCCCTCCCCCCACGGTTGTCCGACCCCATCGGGTATTATCCCGGCCATGATCACGCTGCTCGCCACTCATCACGCCAACGCGCGCGCCCGCGAGCGCATCGGTTGGCACCGCCGGACCCTCGACCGCATGCTGGAGCGCGTTTTCTACGACGGCTTGGGTCTCGGCGATTGCCCCCGCCGGTTGCACGCGTTTATCGCCGCCAGCGTCACCGCCGAAATCAGCGGCCTGACCCGGATCTACGGCGAGCATCTTTACGTCTTCGCCCGCGATCAGCCGAACGTCGTCGTGCTGAAAACCGTGTATGCCCTGCCCGCCGGCCTGAAGTCGGCCGCCCACCGGGCGCGTCACCGCCACCACGCCCTCGCCGCCTGATCCGCCGCGCAACGTCGTCCACCGGATCGCATCCCCCCACCGGCGTCGCCCCCCGCCATGTCCCGACCCCACGCCCAGAAAGCGCGCCCCGCCGGCGCCAAGACCTCCGCCCCGACGCATCCGCTGGTCCCGGCTTTCCGCTCCCTGGAGCTCCCGTTCATCGTGGAAGCCGGACGGCCCGAACTCATCCGCTTGGATCGCGCCTGTCAGCACGGGAACTTCGTCATCGTCGGCCTGCACAGCGAGGAGGCCGCGCATGTCGTGCTGCTCGTCGTCCACCCGATCAAGACGGTCGCCCCCGCCCGGTTCGAGACGCTGCGGCTGCTCAACCATCTCAACGAGGCGCTGCCGGGCGGCGGCTTCCGCCTCGATTTCAGCGACGGCGAAATCACGTTCCGCCACTGCCTCCACCTCGGTGCCGCCCCACTCGATCCCGAAAGTGTGCGCTGCGCCCTGGCGCTGGTCTGCTACGCGGTCGACCACGCCCTGTCGCAGGTCGCCGCCGTCGCGCTCGGCCAACGCACCTACGCCGAGGTCTTGGCCCGCGAGAAGACGCCGGACGGGACCAACTGAGTAAGCCCGCTCACGCGCCCCCCATTTCACCCGATTACCGGGTCGTTCCAGCACCCAAACCAGAGTCCATCCCATGAAAAAACATGCCTCGTTCCTTGTCGTCCTCGTCCTGACCTCCGCCTGCGCCCTGCTCTCGGGCTGCGCGACCATCGTGAAAGGCACGACGCAGGTCATCCCCGTATCGTCCGATCCCACGGGGGCCCGCGTCACGGTGGACAATGCACCGGCGGGCACGACGCCCACGACGGTGACGTTGAGCCGAAAGCAAAATCACATGGTGGTCATCGAGAAAGAAGGCTTCGCCCCGGAGAGTATCGCCGTGACTAAGTCCATGGGCGGTGCCGTCGCCGGGAACATCATCGCCGGCGGGTTCATTGGCTGGGGCGTGGATGCGATGACCGGCGCCCAATACAACCTCGCGCCCAACACCATCAGCGTGCGGCTCGCGACCAAAGCCGACCAACCGACCGTGGCCAACGCCGCGGCCAACCGGACCAAGGAGTTCATCGACGAGCTCAACAAGCTGGATGCCCTGCTGGTCGACAAGAAAGTCACCCCGGAAGAATACGGGAAAATGCGGGCCTCTTTGGTCGCAAAGTATCAAACGTGAGCCGTTCCACGACGGCGAACCACAGCTTACTGCAACGGGTTGAATCCCTCCTTATCCATGAGCATTCGTCGCAACCCGGAACCGCCCGATGACTATCCCGAGCTGCCGGAAGTCGAGCCCATGGAGCCCGCCGGGCTCCCTGATTTGCTCCGCGAATTCTGTGCCCGGCACACCGATGACCCCAACGTGTTTCACCGGCCCGACGACACGGCGGTTTCCTTCAGCTTGGGCGAGCAGGGGTGCGGGCCCATGTTTTCTCTGGCCGTCAGCGCGCGCTCCGTGATGTTTGCCAGCGGGGTTGACTTGGCGATGACGGACCTCGAGCAGGCTCTGGTGCAAGAGCTTTTCGACCGTTTGGTCGATGGCGTGGCTTTCGGCAGCCTCATCGCCACACCCGACGGTCCCCAGTGGGGGTGGAGCGCGCCCGCGATGCCCTACCCCTATTTTCACGGTATTGCGTCGCATGCCATCGCCTACGCGGGCTACCTCGGAGATCGCGTTTGGCCGGTCGTGCAACAGGTCGCGACGGGAGAGTTATCGGTGACTGATGCCGTGGCGATATTGGAGCGGGGCAGCGAGCAGGGCCGCGCAGAATCCTCAAGCCTTGAGCCCTGAACCCCACACGCGTTCGCTCGCCGCACCGGAAGTGCGGACGGCGCGTGGATTCCGCGCACCGGATCAATCGACCAACCCCAACTCAAATGTTTCGCGAAAGAGATGCCCGACAAACCTGTCCACATCGGCCCGGGTCTGCGGCGTCGCGAGACCGAGGGGCGCGAGCACCTCCGGCGGCAGCGCACGGGCTATGCTGGCCGCTTCGAAGGCGTCGGTCGGGTGATCGGCGGAACGACCCGGCGGGAGTTCGGTCTCGTCGAGTTTACG
>CAJAYO010000927.1 GCA_903948415.1 uncultured Opitutia bacterium
CGTTTTCCCCGCTACCCCAGATCAGGTCGGATCGAGCGGATTGAGCCACTTGACGCTTTTGAAGCGGGCGAAATCTGCGTCGGTGGAGCAGAGCGTGCAGTTGTGTTCCACGGCTAGCGCAGCGAGGTGGGCATCGGAGACGAGGTTGGCGGTGGCGCGGCCTTCGTGCAGCAGTCGCTGGAAAATTTCCCAATGGTTGTCGGTCGCCTGAATCAGGCGCACGCAAGGTTGGTCCAACCAACTCTGCACGCGGGCGGAGGCCTCGCGGAGCGTCAAGGGACGGCGGAGGATGCGCGGATTGGTGCTGATGCGGAGAAAGGCCGTGAGCACCGGCCAGCAAAGAGCGACCGGTTCGGAGCCGCTCAGCTGGCCATCCCACCAGGTGCGGACGACCTCGTGATGTTCCGAGAGGCTGTCTTCCGCGTAGAGCGGGATATTAGCATCGAGGAGAATCACCGGTGTTCCTCTCCTTCGCCCACGGCCAGCAATCCGGCGATATCGTCGTAGTTTAGTCCGGCACGCAGTCCCAGCGGGTGTGGTTGGGTGCGGTAGCGCTTGGCCGCCGGAGGAGTCAGCACTTCGTCGAGACCGATACGAAGGGCATGGTTGATTACGTCTTTTAGCGGTTTGCCAAGCCGGGCCGCTCCTTTGCGCGCTTTGGCGGCGACATCAGGGTCGAGCGTCAACGTGGTTCTCATGCAAGCATCATGATGCTTGGAATGACCCGGTCAAGAAACCGCTCCTCACTTCAGCTTTAGATTCGCGATGGGCCGCAGTATCAGGAGCCACTGCCGTCTGCTCACCAAGGTATCTCCAGTAAAATGAAGTCGCTCGGTTTCATCGAGAGCTCCGGCAATTCAGCGCAGGGATTTTAAGTGAAAGAAGAGGTCGGTGACTTGCTCGGGCGGGAGGCTTTCGAGGAGGCCTGCGGGCATGAGGGAGCGGCGGAGGTAGGAGGTGGAGCGGATTTCGGGGCGCGGGAGGCGGCGGTCCTCGGCGCCGGGCGTGCGGAGGACGAGCGAGTCGGCGGATTCCTCGACGAGAAACCCTTCGCGGACGGAGCCGTCGGTGAGGACGACCCGGAAAGTCCGATACGCGCTCTCCATCGCGGCGCTCGGCGTGAGGATATTGCGGAGGAGGGCTTCGACGCCGGTGTTACCCACGCCGTCGAGGGCGGGAGCGATCGCGCCGCCCTGGCCGGCGAACTGGTGGCAAGAGAGGCAAAGAGCGGTGAAGAGTTGCTTCCCGTTTTCCGGATTGCCGCGGGCGTTGGCGAGTTTGCGGAACTGCGCGAATTTTTCGTCCTGCACGGCGGCTTCGGCGGCGGTGAGCAGCGCGGGCGCGTCGTCGGCGAAATCGATGCGGGCCTTGCCCTGGAGCGGGCCCCAGTTGGCGCCGGAGAAGAGGTGGGTCAGTTTTGGGGCGGACGGAAAGCTGCGGTCGAAGTTTTCCCGGATTTCCTTGGCGGAGCGGGCCGCGCTCCAGACGCGGAACTCGGCGAGCCAGCCGGCGGTGCCGCCGTTCTTCGGATTGGCGCGGCCGAGGTCGAGGGCGGTGAGAGGTCCCGGGTAGGCGGTGGTGCTGGTGGCATCGAGTTCGCCGTTGATGAACAGGCTGAAGACGCCCTTCGCGTCGCGGGTGATGGCGTAGTGGGTCCAAACGCGCGGGGTGGTTTTTTTCTTGGCGACGACGATATCGGCCGGGGTGTGGCCGTTGAGCCAGACGCGGAGTTGGGCGGCGTGGAAATTAATCGAGACCTTGCCGGGAGCGCTGAGGAGGGCGTCGAGGTTGGTGAGGGTGGGGTCGAGTTTCGCCCAGCACTCGAGGGTAAACGGGCCGGTGAGCGTGAGCTGCGTGGCAGAAAAATCCGGGTTGGCGCCGTCGAGGCGGAGGGCGCGCTGGGCGTCGCCGCCGAGGTCTTTCCAGAGGGCGGCGACCGCGGGATCGGAGGGGAGGAGCGTGCGGAGTTTGTCGGCGGTGTTCACGCCGAGATCGGTTTGGGCAACGGTGTGGGCGCGGAGGCCGGCGAGGAGGGCGTTGGCGCCGGTGGTGGTGCCGGCGAGGCGGTCGAGGGCGGTGCCGCGTTGGGCAACCGTGAGCGACGGCAGCAGCGCGACGAGCAGCGCGGGAGCCTCCGGCGCACGGGAGGCGGCGAGCGCGGCGAGGGCTTCGTCGCGGACGGAGGCGTCGGCCGAGGAGCGGGCGAGGCGTTCGAAGGTGGCGACGGGGCCGAGGGCGTTTTCGCGGAGAGCGCGAAGGGCGGCGACGGCGGGCGGAGGAGAATTAGAGATCGGGGATTTGAGATTTAAGAGGGAGGCGAGGTCGCGGGTGAGAAGGGCGGTGAGCTCGGGTTCCGTGGCGGCGAGTTTGAACGCGCCGGCGACTTGGGCGCCGAGGGTGAGGTCGGCTTCGTCGGTGGAGGCGAGGAGGGCGCGGGCGGCGGAGGAGAGAGCGGCGGTGAGTGGCGTGGGGTCGAGGCTCGTGCGGAGGGTCAGGAGGGCGCGGAGCACGGGGGCGCGGGTGGTGGCGGAAGCGAGCGAGGCGGCGAGGGCCTCGTGGACCGCGGGTTCGGCAAAGTGGGCGGCGAGGGCGCGGACTTCTTCGTCGGCGAGGGGGCGAGCAAGTTCGGGCGTGAGGCGGGCGAGGCCGATGGCGGCGGGTTTGCCGCCGAGAGCGAGGGTGGCGAGGATCCGGTTCTCAAGCGGAAGCGCGCGGCCTTCGGGTGAAGCGAGGAGCGCGGAGGTGGAAGCGGGATTCAGCTCCATGGCCCAGCGGGCGAGGTAGCGTTCGAATTCGCGTTCGTAGTGCGGCCAGGGATTCGCGGGGGCAACGACAGGCGGAAGGGAAGCGGCCCCGAGTTGGGCGGCGAGGTGGATGACCTGGGCGCTGGCGCGCGGGACGCGGCGGAGGGCGTCGCCGAGGGCGGCGCGGACGGAAGGGGCGGGATCGGAGAGGAGCGGGGTGGCGATCGCGAGGAATTCGGACTCGGGGCGCGGGTGCGCGGCGGCGAGGCGGGCGGCCTCGTGGCGGAGGGTGGGCGCGGGGTCGGCGGCGAGCGAGAGGAGGAGCGGGGTGGGGAGCGGCTGGAGACTTTCGAGGGCCCAGAGGGCGGCGAGGCGGCGGTCGGTGGGCGCGGTGCGATCGGTGATGAGGGGGGTGAGCGCGGGGGCGACGGCGGTGGCGCGGCGGTCGGTGAGTTCGAGCCAGGCGAGGCGGGAGACGAGGGCGTTGGGGGCGCCGAGTTGGGCGACGAGGGCGCGGTCGTCGAGGCGGGTGAGGTCGGGTGGTGTGACGCGCGGTTGATCGCGGTGGCGGATGCGCCAGATGCGGCCGCGGGATTTGTCGCGGTCGGGGTGCGTGCGCGGGACCTCGTTGTGCGAAATGATTTTGTTATACCAGTCGACAATATAGAGCGCGCCGTCCGGGCCAAAATGCATCGCGACGGGGCGGAACCATTTGTCGGTGGTGGTGAGGAAGTCGGGGAGTTTTTCGTAGGTGGAGCGCGCGCCGTCGGCGGTGGGCGTGGCGCGGACGGCGTTGATCGTGTTCGTGATGGGATTGGCGAGGAAGAAGACCTTCGAGTTCGCGTCGCCGGCGGGAGCGCCGAAACGACGGAAGAGTCCGTCGCCGTCCTCGGCGAGGGCGAGGCCGCTAAGGCCGGTGCCGCCCATTTGGGCGGGGGCGAGCGGGGGCGGCATGAGGGGTTGGTAGGGGCGGAGCAGATCTTTTGAGCCGGTGCGGACCCAGACGCCGGGTTCGTAGGGGATGACGGGGTAGCCCTGGTCGTTGGCCTCTTGGAAAAACGTCTCGCCTTCACGCGAGGTGACGAGGCCCCAGATGTTGTTGGGGCCGGCGGTGAGGGTTTCGAAGGAGGAGCCGTCCGGGGTGAAGCGCGCGAGTTTGCACTGGTTGAAAGGAATCGCCGGGGAGCCGTCGGCGAAGGGGCGGCCGTCGGGGCGGCGGACGGAGGAGTAGTTGAAGAGGCCTTGGGCGACGAAGATCTGGCCGCCGGGTTGGCGGAGAAACTGGTGGGGAAACAAGTGCGAGTCCTGGGTGCCGAAGCCGGTGAGGATCACGTCGTGGCGGTCGGCGCGGCCGTCGGCATCGGTGTCGCGGTAGAGGCGGATATCGGCGCCGTATTGGACGAAGGCGCCGTCCTTGTAGGGCTGGACGCCGAGGGGCATGACGAGACCGTCGGCGAAGATGCGGGGCGGGGTGGTGACGGCGGGGGCGGCGGAGGCGCCGGGCGCGAGCGGGGCGGGGGCGGCGTAAGGATGATCGAATACGACGACCTTGTCGCGGCCGCCGGCGGCGAAGAGGGCGTCGGAGGCGGCTTTTTGTTCGTTGCCGTCGACGGGGTATTCGAGGGCGGTCATCGACCAGAGGCGCATGCGGGCGTCCCAGGTGACGTTGATGAATTTGCCGAAGCCGTCGGACTCGGCGACGACGAGTTCGGCCTCGAAGCCGGGAGGGAGCGTGAAGGAGAGGCGTTCCTCCTCGGGCGTGCGCGGGCCGGTGTTGACGGCGTTGTAGCTGATGTCGCGGGTGGGAGTGGCGGCCGGGGAAGTGGCGGCGGGGGCGGCCGAGGCGGGAGTGGCCGAGGCGGATTTTTTCTGCTTCGCGGCGGGCGCGGGGCGAGCCTTGGGGGGGCCCACTTGGTCCCACGTGGGCGCGCCGGGGGTGGGTGGAAGTTCCGCGAGGGTGACGTCTTTGACTTGGACGAGGGCGATGCCGCCGCTGTGGATCTGGAGCGCGAGTTTACCGTCGAGGGCGACGGTGGGATCGGTCTCGGTGTAGTCGAGGGCGGGGACGCCGTTGATCCACGAACGGAGCCGGGGGCCTTCGGCGAGGATGCGGTAGTCGTTCCAATCGCCGGGGCGGATCGAGGCGGTGACGGCGGCGGAGTCC
>CAJAYO010000928.1 GCA_903948415.1 uncultured Opitutia bacterium
CCGGAGACGGAGCCGGTGGCGGATTGGGCGGCGGCGATGGCCGGGGTGAGGAGGGCGGTGCCGGCGAGGAGGAGGACGCGCGGAGCGGTGAAGGCGCGAAGCAGGCAGCACGTGAGCAAGCGGAGGGAGGTCATGGTGGGCGGTGGAGACAGCTTGAGGAAGAGGACGGGCGCGCCGGGTCAGTTCGCGTCATCGGCCTGGTAATGCACTGAACTGGGCGGGAGCGACGGGCGAGTGACAACGGTCGGTTTGGTGGACGTTGACCGCGGGAGGCGGCGGGAGCCAGGGGCGGGAGGCGCGCGGAGGGGGCGGAGGCGATTCGGGCGGTGCGGGACGACGGGCGAGGTGCTCGGGGAAATTGATGAAGTGCCGTGAGCGGGGGAAGGGCGGGGCGGAGAAACTGCCCTACTTCGAGCCGAGGAAGTGTTCGAGGAAACGGTAGAGGACGGCGTTGGATTCGGGCGTGGGGTCGTGGAGCGGACGGTTCGTCATCGCGACGCGGTGGTCGTAGCCGAGGAGGCGGTTGACCGCGACGGCATGGGTGAGGGCGGGCCAACGGGCGGGGGTGTCCTCCGCGCCGCCGCTGACAAGGAAAGGGCGCGGGGCCAGGAGGGCGTGCAGTTCGTGCAGATCGTGGCCCTGCGCGAGGAGTTGCGCGTAGGCGCCGGTGCGGGGGGCGGTGGCGGAGACGAGGCCGCGCGGGCGCGTGATCGCCGGGTCGAGGCCGAGATACCACGGTTCCTGATAGTTGATGCTCGGGCGGGTCTCGTCGAAGACGACGCCGGGGTCGGACCAGACGGCGCAGGCGAATTTGTCGGAGAGGCACGAGGCGAACAGCGCCCATTTGCCGCCGTAGGAGTGGCCGACGATGCCGATGCGCGCGGGGTCGACGTTCGGCAGGCGGGAGAGGGCGGTGTGGGCGTTGGCGGCGAGGTAGGCGAGGAAGGCGAGCGGTTGGCACTTCGCGCCGGCTTGGTCGGGATGGTAGGCGTCGCCGCCCGGCGTACCCAGACAGAGGGCGACGAAGCCGCGCTGGGCGAGTTGGTAGCCGAAGTCGCGCAGGGGTTTCGTCGGCGTGCCCGCGGGGGTGAGGGCGAGGCCGGCGCTGGTGTGGGGTTCGTAGAACGGGACGACGACGGCGGGGAAAGGGCCGGGACCACGCGGGACGAGGAGGATGGCGTTTTGGAAATAGCCGGGGGCGAGTTCGAGGCGGATGAAGCGCTGTTCGAGATTTTCGCGGGACTCGGTGCGGACGATTTCGAGTTGGGGGGCGGCGAGGAGTTCCGGCCACGGGCCGAGGAGGGCGAACCAGCGGGCGCGGAGCGCGGCGCGCTCGCGGGCCCATTCGGCGGCGGTGGTGACGCGCGAGCCGTCGGCGCGGACGAGCGGGGAGCGGCGGGGATCGGGCGCGGCGGTGGCGGTGGCGGGCGGTTGAAAAAAGGGCGCGAGGTCGGCCGGGAGGGGCGCGGCGGAGACGGCGAGGACCAGCGCGGGCCAGGCAGGGAGGAGGCGGAGGAAGCGGAGGAAGATCATGGGGCGGGAGCGGGGCTTTGCCTGTCGGAAATGTCAGGAGCCGGAATTCGTGAGTTGGGCCGGGCAGTGCGAGAGTGAGGGCATGAGACGGTGCGTTCCAATCCTGTTTGTCCTGCTGCTGATGAGCGGCGTGACCGGCCTGCGGGCGCAGACGTGGGACGGCGGCGGGACGGATAATTTCTGGGGTACGAAGAAGAATTGGAACCCGAATACGACCCCGGGATTTAAGGCGACGACCGATCTGACGTTTGCCGGCAGCGTGCGGACGACGCCGGACATGAACGGCAGCCGCACGGTGAACTCGGTCACGTTTGCGGCCGGAGCCGCGGCGTTTTCCCTGTTAGGTGCGAATGGTTCGAACAATGAAACGCTGACCTTTTCCGGGACGGGAGCGGGGATCACGCAAGCGTCGGTCAACGGCCAGACGCTGACGATGAACCGGATCAGCTGGGGTGCGGCGGCGACGATCACGACGTCGGGCGCGGGGGCGTTGACGATGGGCGACGGGACGGCGACGAGCGGAAAATTTTATGGCACGGGAAATCTGACGAAGACGGGTACGGGCGGGGCGGTGGTGTTGAACGGCAACAACGCGAACTGGACCGGTGCGCTGGCGATCAACCAGGGGAGCGTGGAGGCGCGCACCAGCGGCAGCGCGTTGGGTGGCGGGGCGGGGGCGACCACGGTGGCGAGCGGGGCGGCGTTGCACCTGGGGACGGGCGGGCTGACGTTTGGCGAGAATCTCGCGTTGGCGGGCGACGGCCTCGGCGCGACGGGGGCGCTGCGGAATGTCGCGAGCACGGGCACGAATGTCGTGAGCGGCACGGTGGCGCTCTCGGCGGATGCGCGGGTGGCGGCCGACGCGGGCGGGACGCTGGTGTTGAGCGGCGATGTCTCCGGCGCGGGGCGCACGGTGACGGCGGCGGGCGCGGGCAACATCTCGGTCTCGGGCCAGATTGCGACGGGCACGGGCGGGCTGGTGAAGGAAGGGGCGGGCGAGTTGCGGTTGACCTCGCCGATCGGCAACACGTTTACGGGTGCGACGGTGATCACGGCGGGGAGCATCGTCACGGCGGCGTCGAACCAGTTTAACAATGCGGCGGCGATGAGCGTGGGCAACGGGACGCTGCTTTCGCTGAATGATTTCACGCAGACCGTCGGCAGCCTGAGCGGGGGTGGCACGGTGGATTTTGGGGCGGGCGGCACGGGGCAGTTGGTCCTGAGCGGCGGGGTGGGGCTGTTTGACGGCGTGTTTACGGGTACGGGCGAACTGGTGATCCGCGCGGGAGCGACGCTGACTCTCGGGACGAATTTCAACGCGCCGAATCTCACGATCACGCTGGCGGGCGGCACGCTGGCGCTGAATGGGACGACCGCGACATTTGGCGATCTGCACATCACGGGGGATTCGCTGCTCGATTTCGGTAACACCACGGCGTCGGTTCTGACGGTGGGGGATGTGGCGTTTCAGAACCC
>CAJAYO010000929.1 GCA_903948415.1 uncultured Opitutia bacterium
CCCGAGGTGACGCTAGCAACACTCTCAATCAATTCGCGGCAGCTTCCGAGCGACACGTCATCTTCATGGTGACGAAAGTTCAAGGCGTGCAGACCAATGCCCTCGCCGGCGATTTTTATCCGGCGGAGGCGTTGCAACGAATGCTGATGAACACCGAGCTGCGCGCGATCACGGAGCCCGCCAGCGGGGCGTTCGTGGTCACGCTCAGGGAGACGAGTAGCGACGGACCTCTCGCGAAGGTTGGCACCCAACCCAAACCCAAGAACGACCCGCCAATGAAACCCCCGCATGTCTTTCGCCGCGCAGTGGCGGCCCTCAGTTTGCTCGCCGCGCAACCGGCTGAGGCACAAATCAGCACGCCTCCGCCCGCACCCGACGAGGCGCTCGTATTGAGTCCGTTCACCGTCCGCTCCGAATCCGACGTCGGCTACTACGCCGCCAACGCCAGCAGCGCGACGCGCATCAACAAAGCCGTCAGCGATCTGCCGCTGGCGCTGAACGTCATCACCTCCGAGTTCATGGCTGACCTCAATGCCTTCAGCATCGACGAGGCCTTGAAATACACGACCGGGGTGAGCTCGGAGGGCTTCAGCGAAAACACTTTCTCGATCCGCGGCTTCACGGCAGGGTCGAGTTTCCGCGATGGCGTGGCCTCGCCGGGAAGCGGTTTCAACACGCCGAGTTCGCTGGTTGATCGCGTGGAAGTCATGAAAGGCCCTAGCGCTCTGCTCTATGGGCAGGGCACGGCAGGCGGCGTGGTAAACACCGTCACGAAGAAGCCGACCGGTGCGCGCCGGAACAACCTCCGCTTGTTCTACGGCACCGAGGATGTTAAGCGCGGAGAGTATGATTTCAGCGGGCCGGTGCCCGGATTCACGTCCGGCAACTGGCGGATTCTCCATCGCCTCACCGGGCAATATCATCGCGGCGAGACGCATCTCGACTATCAGAAGATCGAGGAAGACGTGATCAGCCCAATGCTTTCGTTCATTTACCGCAAGAACACCAGTCTGACTTTCCAGTATACCTACCAGCACCACATCAACTACGGCCATCCCGAGGCGATTGCGGCGCTGCGCTCTGTTCCGCTCACCGACCCGCGTTTTGCCGGAATCATCAATGTCGCCGAGCTGCGCAGCCGGATCCCGGCGGACGTGTTCGCGAACCTGCGCGCGAGTCCCGGCTACGCCGACGTGCCGCACTCCTACAATCCCAACCCGCCGTCGGCACAAATCCGCACGCAAAACAAAACACTCACCGGCACGATCGAACACGGCTTCACACCACAGATTTCTCTGCGGATGGTCGGCATTCATTGGGAGAGCACGAATTTCAATTACCAGCGGATCGGCTCCGTGGAAACAGCGGCTCTGCCCGGCTTTGTCACGCAGCAAGGCGCGCTCCGCTGGATCACCCAGCGTAACACGACCGTGCAAACGGACCTGAGCGCCAAATTCTCGATCGGCCCGGTGAAAAATCAGATGGTGCTCGGCCATCTTTGGCAGAAGGCGATGGACAGCTTCGAATTGTTCCGCGACACGGACCTCCGCTTCCCCATCAATCGCGCCCCGATCTTTCCGGACGACTACTTCCTCGGCGATCCCACCTCGATCATGAATGGCAAGGCCGTCTGGAATGGTCGCACGACGAACAACAACATGACCGGGACCGATTTTAATTTCTTCGTCCAGAACCGCTGGAGTGAGCAGGAGCGGCAGGCGGCCTACCTTATCGACATGGCTGATTTCCTCGACGGCCGTCTGTCCGTCCTCGGCGGCGTGCGCCTTGAGGGCATTGCCGGCGAGGGTGTCACCAAGCAGCGCGGCCCGACTTACGTCGGCGCGCCGCTACTTTCCTCGGTGACCTCCAAACCGAAGCAGCGCGCACTCGGGCAATATGCGGCGATGTTCAAGCTCATCCCCGGCCTCAGCCTCTATGGCGCCTACTCGCAGTCCTATCAGCCGAACGGCGCCTTCCCGGATGATCCGCAGGAAGGCTCGGGCTACGACCTCGGCCTGAAGTTCTCTTTCCTGAACGGCCGGCTCACCGGGCGCGCGAGCCAATTCAACATCGACCTCACCAACGTGCAGCGCCAAGACCTCTCGAATCCCGATCCGGCATCGCGCGCCATCGCGATCCTGACCAAGGGCGAGAAGAGCCGCGGCTACGAATTCGATCTCTTCTATGCGCCGAACGAAAACGTTCGCTTCATTTTCTCCTACGCCAACATCGATTCCGCGGTCGTGGATAATCCCGAGTCCCCCGACTTGAACGGTCAGCCGCTGGTCGAGACGCCGCGCCACCAGTTGAGCGTCTTCGGAACCTACCACATCACTTCGGGCACAACGAAAGGACTGCGTCTCGGCGCGGGCGCAAACTACCGTGACGAGTCGCGTTCCTTCTCCAGCGGCGACCGGCGTTTCCTCTTCAACCCGGAGGTCACGCGTTACGACGCATTCGTTGATTACCGATTGAAGCTCTCCGGACGCAAGGCGCTCATCTACCGGCTAAACGTGAAGAACCTCACCGACAAAGTGGTCATCCTTCACCACAAGTGGGGCCCGGGCCGCGATTGGCAGCTCTCCGTGGGCTACGAATTCTGAGCCAGACTCATCCCCTCGCCGTGGGACTTTCTATGTACCTGTTCCGCCTGTTCGGCACCTTCCTGCTGGTGTGCGCCTCGTTTGGAGTGCACGCCGCGGATGAGCGAAAACCCAACATCGTTCTTTTCCTCGCCGACGATCTCACGACGCGAGACACGGGCCCCTATGGCGCGAGCCGCGTGCGCACTCCGCAGCTCGATGCGCTCGCCCGCGAGTCCCTGCGCTTCGATCGCGCGTTCGCGGCGTCCCCGACCTGCGTACCGTCGCGGGCGGCGCTCTACACGGGCCTGATGCCGTTTCGCAACGGAGCCCATCCCAACCACAGTCAGTGCCGCGAAGGCGTGCAGTCCCTCGCGCAACACTTCGCGGCGGTAGGCTACCAGGTCGTGCAGGCCGGCAAGCGGCACTTCGCGCCGCAGTCCGTCTTCCCCTGGGATCGCATCGAGAGCTCCGAGATTCCCGAGCCGGGCTTCGAGGCGAAACCCGGGCTGAACACCGACCTCAATGTCGCCGCCGTGGACCGCTGGCTCGCACGACGCACGGACTCGCGCCCCCTCTTTCTCATCGTCGCTGACCACAGCCCGCACGTGGTCTGGACGCAGCGCGCAACCTTCGACTCCGCCGAGGTGGACGTGCCGCCCGATCATATCGACACTCCCGACACTCGCCGCGCTCGCGCCCGATACTACACGGATATCGAGAAGATGGACCGCAACCTCGCCTCGCTCGTCGCTTCCCTGCGCCGACACGCGCTCTGGGATAACACGGCCTTTCTCTTCACTAGCGATCAAGGCGCGCAGTGGGCCTTCTCCAAGTGGACGCTCTACGACTCGGGCATCCGTGTGCCACTGCTCGTGCGCTGGCCGGGCAAGACCCGGCCTGGCACGCACACCGATGCGTTGGTGTCGCTGGTCGACATCGTCCCAACGCTGCTCGAAGGCGTCGGCGTTCCGGTGCCCGCCGGTCTGGATGGGGAAAGTTTTCTGGGCGTCGTGCTCGGGGCCACGGTGCGCCACCGCGACGTCGTTTTCACCACCCATACCGGCGATCGCGAATGGAACCGATCCCCCGCGCGCAGCATCCGCACCGAGCGCTACAAGCTGATCGTCAACCTCGCGCCCCGAATCGTTTACACGACGCATATGGATCTCGCGAAGGATCACGATGGCGGTCGCGAGTATTGGCCTTCTTGGGAGCAAGCGGCCAGGACCGATCCACTCGCCGCCCGCGTCCTCGACCGCTACCGCCATCACCCGCCCGAGGAACTCTACGACGTGCAACTCGACCCTTACGAGCAGCACAACCTCGCCGAGGATTCTCGTTACACGAAGATCCTCGCCGATCTGCGCACCCGCCTCGCCGCGTGGCGCGAAGCGCAGGGTGACAGAATCTCCACTCCCTGACGCGGCACGGCGAGTTGGGGCCTCGCGAGCAACGAAGGTCACGTGAGCGCGGCGCCGGCCCAACGCCCTGTGAGCAGTCGCGCCTGAGTGATTCCCGTCGGACGCTTACTTCGACGCCTGATAATGAGCCGTCGCCCAGCGCGCAAAGAGCGGGTGCTCGATTCGGTGAAATTCCCTTCGCCATCGAGCCGCCGGTCTCTCTGGCGCTGCAGCCGCCCCCCCCTAACCTTTGTGGTCAAACCGGGAAAGCCGGGTGCCCAAGGGGCCAGCCGCACGCGGTCGGGCTGCGGGGTTGGGGGGCAGGCGCCCGCTGATTTTCTTTTCGCCGCCGGCGCGCGCTCGCCGCCACCCGCCCTGCGACCGCTGAGATCGGCTTGGCGGGCGCGGAGGATGCGGCGCCCCAGCCGGCGCACCACGAGTACGCCGATTTGGCCGCGGATTGGCTCCCCGCTGGGCCGGGAAGCGCACGTTTACCCCGGGATTAGGCCGCGGAGCGGCGGAGCGGCGGGCCAGAAGCGACTGGCGTTGGTTGACGGGCCGGCGGTCACACGAACCTCCGCCGGACGGCGGGGGCGTGGGGCAAGCGGTGGGGGACGCTGGCCGGATCCTTCGGGGACGCTGGCCGGATCCTTGCGGGGCGATTCGAGGGCGGCGGGGCGGCGGAAGCGCCGTTAGACCAAGCCGGCGCCCCCGGCCGATGGCGCCGAGCCGGGCGGTGGGCGGGCGCCCGGAGGGTGCCCCGCCGACCGCCCAGACCGCGGCGTCCCGCTGGCGCCTAACCCACGCCGGATCCTTGCGGGATCCTTCCGGGATCCTTACGGGAAGCTGGCCGGGGCCTTACGGGACGGTTCGAGGACGATTCGAGGACGATTCGAGGACGATTCGAGGGCGGTTCGAGGGCGTCTTGGCGGCGAAAGCTCGGTCAGACCACGCCGGCGACCCCGGCGAGGGCGCCGAGCCGGGACCAGGGGGCTGGGCGAACGCGCCCGGAGGGTGCGCTGGCGCCGGCCCGGGCCGTGGCGTCCCGCTGGAGCGTGGAACCAGGCTGTTTGCACGGATACAGGGCTAAGCCGTTCTGGGGCGTTCACCTGGACCCGGACCGGCAGAGCGCCGAGCCATCGCAAGTGCCCGCGCCCCCTCACCGATTCCGGCCTTCGGGGGGTAATCGTTAATTTCGATGCGACCATCGCGAAGATCGATGCACGGCAAGGGGGTGCCCTCGCCATCCTTTCCAGTTATTCTCCCCGGCGGCGCGCCACGCTCGTATCGGTCGGGCGCTGCCGCACCGGCCCAATGGCATCCCGCAGCCGGAGTTGAGCGGCCAGCTCCCCAAACGGAAACGGGAAATGCAAATGGGCGCAGCCGTCTCTGCCCGCAGATACGACGATGGCGCACGACCTTCTAAATCCAGCCCGCGGAGTCAGGGGCGGTCGTCGTTCGCAGGGTCGCCCTGCGGCGGCAGTCGCAACCACTCATAGGGCTGGCGGGGCTGGCGTGCGTCGCCGGTGGCGGCCAATCCGTCCGCACGCTCGGGGGCATCCCGGCCCCTTGCCCCACCGGGGCGCAAACGTGTCAGCAAAATGGCCGAAAAGGGGGCGTTGGAAAAAAGAAAGCCCGCAACTCATTCGAGTGGCGGGCATTTCTACGCTGGCGTCCCCACGGGGATTCGAACCCCGGTTCTTACCGTGAAAGGGTAGTGTCCTAACCGGGCTAGACGATGGGGACTAACCG
>CAJAYO010000930.1 GCA_903948415.1 uncultured Opitutia bacterium
ACGCGGGAGCCCGGTTTCCAGAGCGCTACTGGACCGAGCTTTCCGCGCTCCGCGAACGTCGCCTCTCCTGCATCGCTCGCCTTGTCGGTCACGGCATCGCCGATGGCCACCCGTGGATCGCCACCGAATACATCGATGGCGAAACGCTTGACGCGTGGGCCGCGCGCCACGACCGTGCTGCGGCGCTCGAGATGATCGCGAAGGTCGCTGACGCACTCGCCTTGCTCCACGAAGACGGCCTCGTCCACCGCGACATCAAGCCCGCCAACATCATCGTTGACGATTCAGGCCGCCCCGTCCTCATCGACCTCGGCCTCGGCGTGTTCATCGACTCCCCTCTCGACCGCACCATCGATGGTCTGCCCGCGGGCTCGCCCGCCTTCATGTCTCCCGAGCAGGCGCGCGGCGATCGCTCCGCCATCGGGCCGGCTACCGACATCTGGAGCCTTGGCGCTACGGCGTTCCTCCTGCTGGCCGGCGAATTGCCGCACGCGTCCGCGGGATCAGTGGCCGCGCAGGTGGCGCGCGCGGGCACCGAGCCGCCGCGGCGCGCCGCACGTATCGATCCGTCACTCCCATCGGCCATCGCGGCAGTGCTCGACTGGGCGGTGCAGCCATGCATCGATGATCGTCCGCCCTCCGCCGCAGCGCTGGCTCACGCATTGCGCCGGGCAGCGGAGGGACGCTCGGTGGCGCCGAGCAGCGGCGTGCCGCTCACCATCGTCTTCGGCAGTTCAGTGATCGTCGTGCTCCTCGTGGTGGCGCTGGTGGCCGTGATGCTGCGGTCTCAAAACGCAACGCCGGAGATCGCTCCGCCAGACGCCCCGACCGGTCCCACAATCGTCCTATTGAATGCGGAGAACGGCGTGATGATCCCGGGCGGCTACCCGAACTCGAGGTTCGGTGCCGCCATCGCGCAAATCGATGATCTTGACGGCGACGGGTTCCGGGAGGTTGCGATCAGTGCGCCCGATGCACCAGGCCGCCAGCCAGACGGACGCTTCGTGGAACTCGCGGGGGAAATCTCCATCGTCCGGGGTGCTGACATCCTTGCCTCGCTCACGCCGGGCTCCGCGCGCGTGCTTGCTCCCACGCATCGCATTGCTGGTGCGGATAAGCGCGGCCATGCGGGTGCCGTCATCTGTTCTGCGGGCGACATGGACGGCGACAACATTGACGAACTTGCCATCCTCGGGGACGGCCAAGAAAGGGAATCGGGCACGGTGACCATCGTCCGTGGCAGCGAAGTGCTGCGCACGCAGTCGCTCGCGCAATGCCTGACGGACCGCCAAGCGATCCGGATCGATGGCGTTTCGCTCGGAAAGCTCCCCTCCGGAATGGCGCATTGCGACGTGGACGGGGACGGCCTGGAAGACCTGCTCGTCGGGTGCCCGGGTGCTAACGGCGCGGGCGGCGCACGCGCCGGGGAAGTGATGGTGGTGCATGGCGCGCGCAGTCTGTTCGGACCGGAATCGCGCGCTGCAGTGGTACGTCGAGTCGCCGCGCCCGATGGCGTGTTCGGCTTCGGCGCCTCGCTGGCGACGGTGCTTGGGGACGACGGCATGTACGTCGCCATCGGTGCCCCGCTCGGTGAGCGCCCCGGACCAGGCGGCACGGGGCGGATCGTGCTGGCGCGTGCCGGCGCCTTCGCTGTTGG
>CAJAYO010000931.1 GCA_903948415.1 uncultured Opitutia bacterium
ACGACGATCTCGAACTTGTCCCCGCGAAACTCCTTGAGGGCGAGGAACGCCTCGTTTTCCCACGCCAGGAGGACATCGCCGACGCCGCGTTGCGCGAACGTCGTCGTCGAACCGCGTGCGCCGGAATCGAGGACGGGCACGTTTTTGAAGAGCCGCTTGATGAAGTCTTTTGCCTTGGCCTCGTCGCCCCCGGCCTGGCGGCGGGCATATTCCCACGCCGCAAGATAGTTCCACCGCGCTCCGCCGGAGGTCTTCGGATTCGGGGTGATGACGGAGACGCCCGGCTTTACGAGGTCGTCCCAGTCCTTGATTTTCTTCGGATTGCCGGCGCGCACGAGGAACACAATGGTGCTCGTGTAGGGCGCGGAGTTTTTCGGGAGGCGGGTTTGCCAGTCGGCGGGAATGAGTTTGGCCCGTTCATGGAGCGCGTCGACGTCCTCACCGAGCGCGAGCGTGACCACGTCGGCCTGGAGGCCGTCGATGACGGAGCGGGCCTGTTTGCCGGAGCCGCCGTGCGACTGTTTCACGATGACGGTGTCGCCGGTCTGGGCCTTCCAATGGGCGGCGAAGGCCCGGTTGAAATCGGCATAGAACTCCCGCGTCGGATCGTAGGAGACGTTGAGCAACTCGATGGTCTTGGCCGACGCGAGGGAGGCAAACGCGAGCGCCAGCGCGCCGAGGAAAAATTTTACCGGGGTCATGGTCGGGAGAGAGGGTCGATGGGTGCGGGGCCGGCGGTGGCGGGAAGCAAACGAGCGCGCGTGGCCTCCGGGAGAGGACCGGCGCGGCGCCTCCGGTTAGATCGCGTAGTCGCCGAGGAGCTGGTGGATCACCCCTTCGGTGGCGTCGAGGCGGGCGACGCCGGTACTCCGGGCAAGTTTGCGGGCGTGGCGGGCCGGGAGCCGCACAGGCGTCGAGGCGGCGGCGGCGGCCTCGGGTGAAAACGGCAGCGGCACCAGGTTGCGGCGGAGCTTGCGGAGCGTGACTTCGACGACATCGGCGAGCGTGTAACGGTCGAGGATGCCGGCGATGGCGTTGCGCACATCGAGCATCAGCATGCGCAGCCCGCAGTGCGCCTCGTCGGGGCACGTGCATTTCTCGTAGGCGGTTTGACTGACGCAGCCGATCGGAGCGAGCGGACCGTCGATGACGCGAACGACCTGGCCGATGGTGATCTTGCCGGCGGGCTTCGCGAGGCGGTAGCCGCCGAACTTGCCGCGCTTGCTCTCGACGAACCCGGCCTCCTTCAGCGCCTGCATGATCTGCTCGAGGAACTTGACCGGGAGCTGCTCGCTCTCGGCCAATTCGGCGACCTGCACGAGCGAGCGCCCCACCTCCGCGGCGATGCCGAGGTTGATGAGCGAGCGGAGCGCGTATTCGCCTTTTTTGGAGAGCTTCATCGTGGAAGTGAGTTAATCTACATTGGACAAGTAGGGATTAAATCAAGCGCCGATTCCCCGAACGTCGGATGATGACACAAGAAAGGGCCGGCGGGAAATTTCCGGCCGGCCCCAGGGCCGAGCGTGCGAGGGTTCGGTCGAGGCGTTAACGCAGGAACGACGAAGCCGTGTTCAGCGTGATGCTCTTCCAGAACTCCGACGAATCGGGCTTTTCCACCGTGCCACTGAGACTGAAAGGCGTCTGCATCAGGTAGAACTCCTTGGCGTCCTTCCGGCCGTCCAACTGGCGCAGCTTGTCGAGCGCGCCGGCGACCCGGTTCTTGCCCGCCAGCTGAAGCTGGAGCGCCAACGGACTCTTTTCGAGGGGCACGCCCGGGCGCATGTCCACGCGACCGCTGCCGGTCAGATGCACTTCGGGGGAGAGAAACTCCAAGGACTTCAAGGCCAGGGTGCCGTCGGAAACGCGCTCGCCCTGGATGACGACGCTGTCGAAGGGCATGTCCTTCAGCAGTCGCGCGAGTTCGGCCGCATCGGCGGCTCCGCCGGCGATCTTGTCGCCGATCCCCTGGGCTCTGCCGCCGAGGGCGGCGCCGAGCAGACTGGCGCCGATGGACACAGCCGTCGCCGTATTCGAGGCCGTCTGGGCTTTCTGATTCAGGGCGCGCAACACACCCTTTGAGCCCTTGAACTCGAAGGAGCCGATCGCGCGATCCTGCAGCTCCGCGAGATTGAGGGCGGTCCCGCTGAACTTGGCGGCAAGCGAGACCACGGTCTCCAAGGCCGGTGGCTCCGCCGGATTGGCCTTCTTCAAGATGTCCCCCACGTCGAGGCGAGGCAGGTCGACACTGCCGGAGAGCGCATAGGGGCGCGCTTGCTTCAGGTCGAAATTGAGCTGCGCGATCACCTTGAAGGGATTGCCATTGATCTGGCCGGAGATGTTTTCCACCGCGAGGCGGTCTTCCCGCGCGGAGAACGCGCCGTTGAACCCGGTCAGCGCGTTCGCCGCGCCCTGCTTGATCGACTTGAGGTTGACGTCGATGCGGCCCGCAAAGCCGGCCCAGACCGGCGTGGTGTCCTTCACGGGGCCCGCG
>CAJAYO010000932.1 GCA_903948415.1 uncultured Opitutia bacterium
ACCGTCTTGAAGCTGCGGCCGCCGGCGCCGCGGAGTTCGTTGAGTTTGCGCTGGGCGGCTTCGACTTTGGCCGCGAGGTCTTCGAGCTGCGTGTCGAGGGTCTGGCGCTCGGCGAGGAATTTGCCGCGCTGGTCCTCCAGAAACGTGAGAAATTTCGTCGACTCCTCGATCGTGAGGCGGGGGGCGGTGTCCTTGTTCGGCGGCGTGGTGGTGGCGGCTTCCAGTTTGCCGAGGGAACCCTCCTGCGCTTTGAGCACGGCGCCGCGGTCGTCGAGCCCGCGGCGCTGTTTCGCGAGGCCCCGCAGCTCGTCCTCGATGGCCTTGACGCGCTCGTTGGGCGTGAAATCCACGTAGGCCGCGCGCGCCGTGACATCGAGGATCGTGACCTGCGCCGCCCCCCGGCCGGAAACCTGGAGCGACTGGTCGAGGAGGTTGGCGGGGAGTTTGTCGAACGTCACTTCGACCGTGCCGGTCGCCGGGAGGTCGAGCGGCGCCGCGCGCGTGACGATGGCGCGGTCGGCGTAGACGGTCACGGCGTGGATGGACGACGGGGCGGGCAGGGGAGCGGCGAGGGCGGAGGCGGGGCCGGCGGCCAACGCGAGGGCGGCCAACAAGCCGACGAGGGCAGGGTGGAGTTTCATGGGAGGAGGAGGCTGACCCCAGACTGCACGGAATCGACAGCGCTCCAATGCCGAAAAAATGAGGCAACCGGGGGTAACCTGCGACCGCCCCGTGCCGGACCGCCCGGCCCGAAAACAATGTCCGAGATTCCCGGGAACTTGACTCAGCGGATGGCTGTTATCCGTCTTGCCCAGCGCATGGTCGCGCTGTTTCATCCGCTCCCCCCTATGTTCACTGTCCCGTTTTTTCGGTCCGCCTTACGTCCGTGGTTTCTGGCTGGTCTCGTTTTGAGCGCCGTCGCGGCCTTCGCGCAGAGCCCGTCCGCCGCGGACGGTTTCGATCCCAATGTCGACGGTAACGTCTACGTCATGGCCACGCAGGCCGACGGAAAACTGCTCGTCGCGGGCCAGTTCGCCACGCTCCGCCCGTCGATCGGGGCGGCCGCCACGCGCAACAACCTCGCCCGCCTCAATCCCGACGGCTCGCTCGACTTCGCTTTCGACCCGAACGCCAACGGCCCCATCCGCGCCCTCCTCCTCCAGCCCGACGGCCGGATCTTGATCGGCGGCGATTTCACGACGGTCCAGCCCAACGGCGCCCCGGCCGCCACGACCCGCAACCGCGTCGCCCGCCTCAACGCCGACGGCACCCTCGACTCCACCTTCAACCCGAACATCGGCGGCGGCACCTTCCCCCAGGTCAACGCCCTCGCCCTCCAGCCCAACGGCCGCGTCGTCGTCGGCGGCCGCTTCGCCACCGTGCAACCCGGCACCACCCCCGTTGCCGTCGCCCGCAATCACGTCGCCCGTTTCAACGCCGACGGCTCCCTCGACCCCGCCTACAACCCGAATCCCAACAGCCTCGTCCTCGCCCTCGTCGCCCAGCTCGACGCCAGCAATTTCACCGGCGCCGGCCGCACCCCGACCGGGGACGGCAAGATCGTCCTCGCCGGCGGCTTCACCTCCCTCCAGCCGGGCGGCAGCAGCACGGCGCAGACGGCCGGCGCGAGCGGCGTCAGCACCCGCAACCGCATCGCCCGCCTCAACGCGGACGGCACCGTGGATTCGGCCTTCGACCCGAACGCCAACAACGCCGTCGCCACCCTCGCCGTCCAGCGCGACGGCAAGATCGTCCTCGGCGGTTCCTTCACGACGCTCCAGCCGATCGGCACCGACACCGCCACCTCCCGCGGCCGCATCGCCCGTCTCAACGCCAACGGCACCCTCGACTCCGAGTTCTTCCCGAACGTCGGCGGCAGCGTCCTCTCCGTCGCGGTCGCGCCCGACGGCGGCGTGATGGTCGGCGGTTATTTCACCTCAGTCTGGGGCCGCGGCACCGTCACGACCTCGCGCACCTATGTCGCCCGCCTCAACCCCGACGGCTCCATCGATGCCGCCTTCAACGCCGGCGCCAACTACGCCGTCGCCGCTTTCGCTTTCCAGCCCGACGGCAAGATCGTCCTCGGCGGCTATTTCACCGCGCTCCAGTCGAAAGGCCTCCCCGCCGCCGCCATCCGCAACCGCCTCGCCCGCGTCCACCCCGACGGCACCCTCGACACCGCGTTCTCGCTCGACGCCGGCGGCCGGCCGCTCGTCACCCTCGTGCAGCCCGACGGCAAACTCGTCATCGGCGGTTCGTTCACCAGCGTCGGCGGTCTCACCCGCAACTACCTCGCCCGGCTCAACGCCGACGGCTCTGTCGACTCCGCGTTTAACCCGAATCCCAACAACCGCGTCCTCGCGGTGGCCCGCCAGTCCGACGGCAAGCTCGTGATCGCCGGCACCTTCACCATGGTCGGCACGACGACGCGCAACGCCATCGCGCGGCTCAACGCCGACGGTTCGCTCGACACCGGCTACGATCCCAATGCCAACGGCCAGATCGGCGTCCTCACGCTGCAGTCCGACGGCAAGATTCTCGCCGGCGGCAACTTCACCGCCATCTCGCCCACCTCCACGACCCTTACGCCCAACGCCACGGTCGGCACCACGACGTCCACCGCGACCGACGGCGGCTCGACCGTCACGACCACGACCACCGTGTCGACCGTCAACGGCGTCACGACGACCGTCAAATCCACGACCTACTTCCGCGGCTACCTCGTGCGGCTGAACACCGACGGCTCGGTCGATGCGTTTAATCCCGGCGCGAGTTCCACGGTCTCGGCCATCGCTCTGCAGGGCGACGGCAAGATCCTCGTCGCCGGCGCGTTTACCGCCTTCACGCCCAACAACGGCTCCGCGACGAGCGGTCGCAACTTCATCGCCCGCCTCAATGCCGACGGCACCGTCGACTCCGCGTTCACTCCCCTCGTCAACGCCCGCGCCACCTCGCTCGCGCTCCAGAGCGACGGCAAGGTGATCGTCGGTGGCCAATTCACCCTGTTCCAGCCGCCCGGCGACACTTCGACGACGACCACCACGAATGGGGTCACGGAGACCGTCAGCACGGCCATCACCCGCAACCGGCTCCTGCGGCTGAATTCCGACGGCACGATCGACAGCACCTACGCCCCGAATGTGATCAACGGCGCCGTGTTGGCGCTCGCCCTCCAGTCCGACGGACGCCTCGTGGTGGGCGGCTCCTTCATCGGCATCCAGAACGTCGGCGATGCGACCTGGACCCTCCGCAAATACGCCGCGCGCCTCGGCACCGACGGCAAGCTCGACCCGGCCTTCAATCTCGATCTCAACGAGGTCAACGGCAACCGCGTCGATTCCCTCGCGATCCAGCGCGTCGGCACCGAAGACAAGCTCCTCGTCGGCGGCAGCTTCGTTTCCCTCGCGCCCAACGGCGGCCCGCGCGTCGCCGCCAACCACTACGTCCGCCTCAACGCCGTCGGCACCGTCGACACCACGTTTGCCCCCGGCGCCGGCGGTGCCTCGGGCGGGCAGATCGCCTCCATGGCGCTGCAGGCCGACGGCAAGATCGTCGCTGTTGGCACCTTCTCCGACATCGGCGGCACACGCACCACCAACGTCGCCCGCTTCTTCGCCGAAGGCACGGCCGACTCCACCCTCTCTTCCACGCTCGACGCCGACGGTCCGGTCGCCGCCGTCCTGCACCGCCCTGACACCGCGCCCGTGACCACGCAGGGCAACGGTCTCGCCTGGCTCAACCGCGACGGTTCGCTCCGCACCGCCTTCGCGCCGAGCGTGCGCCTCACCGGCACGATCAGCGTCGTCACCGCCCAGGCCGACGGCCGCATCTTGCTCGGCGGCAGCTTCAGCAATCCCGCCGGCACGACTGCCGGCAACCTCGTCCGCATCGCCGCCGATGGCACGATCGACGCCACGTTCTCGCCGGCCCCGAACGGCGACGTCGCCGCCCTCGCCGTGCAGAGCGACGGCAAGATTCTGGTCGGCGGCTCGTTCTCCGCGATCGCCGGCGTGTCGCGCGGCAATGTCGCGCGGCTCAACGCCAACGGCACCCTCGACACCACCTTCGATCCCAACGCCGGCGCGCGCGTGAACGCCCTCGTCGTGCAGGGCGACGGCAAGATCGTCCTCGGCGGCGCGTTTACCACGCTCCAGCCCAACGGCGCCGCGGCCACCACCGCCCGCACCCACCTCGCCCGCGTCGAGAGCACCGGCGCGCTGGATACGGCCTACAATCCCACGCCGAACGCCACCGTCAGCGCGCTCCTCCTCCAGGCCGACGGCCAGATCGTCGTCGGGGGCGGCTTCACCTCGTTTACGCCCAACGGCGCCACGACCGCCACCGCGCGCAACTACCTCGCCCGCGTCAAGACCGACGGCACCCTCGACACCTTCGATCCGAGCGCCAGCGGCGCGGTCAGCACGCTCGCCCCCTACGCCGACGGCAAGATCATCGTCGGTGGCGCGTTCAACGCTTTTTCGCCCAATTCCATCGGCAACACGAACGCGCGCAACTACGTCGCCCGCCTCAACGCCGACGGCACCGTGGACGCGAACTTCGATCCGAACGCCAACGGCCCGGTCAACAGCGTCGCCGTACAGGCCGACGGCTCCGTCGTGCTCGGCGGCACCTTCACCGCCCTCCAGTCCAACGGCGCGACCGAAGCCACGGCACGCAACCGCCTCGCCCGGGTCGATTTTTCCGGCAGCCTCGACACCACCTTCAATCCCGACGCCAACGGCTCGATCAACGTCGTCGTGGCCCGGCCCGACGGCAGCGTGATCGTCGGCGGCGCTCTCACCACGGTGCGGCCCAACGGCGTGATGCTCCTCGGCGGCGCGTTCGCCAACCTCGGTGGCGTCGCCAGCCGGAACCTCGCGCTCGTTAATGACGACGGCACGGTCAGCACGTCCTTCCAGCCCAACCCGAACGGCGCCGTCTCCGCCCTCGTCTCGCTCGCCAACGGCGGCACGCTGGTCGGCGGCAACTTCACCGCGATCGCCGGCGCGACCCGCAACCGCCTCGCCCGGTTCGACAACGCCAACGGCCTCGACACCGGCTACGCCCCGAATTTCAACGGCGCCGTCAACGTCCTCGCCGTCCAGTCCGATGCCCGCGCACTCGTGCTCGTCGGCGGCAGTTTCACCACGGTGAACGGCGCCGCCCGCGCCAACCTCGCCCGCCTCCTCCCCGACGGCTCCACCGATGCGACGTTCGCCCCCACGGTCGGCGTCGTCCGCGCGCTCGTCCTCCAGGGCGACGGCAAGATCCTCGTCCTCCAGGATGGCAGCGGCGTCCGCAGTCTCGTTTCCCGGCTCAATGCCGACGGCAGCGCCGACGCGACCTTTACGCCCTTCAACGGCGGTTCCGCCGCGATCAACGCCCTCGCCGTGCAGGCCGACGGCCGCGTCCTCGTCGGTGGCGCCTTCACCGGCTTCGCCCGCCGCCTCAATCCCAACGGCAGCGTCGACGCCACCTTCGACCCGCAACCCGACGGCGCCGTCACCGCGCTCACGCTCCAGACCGACGGCCGCGTGCTCGTCGCCGGCTCGTTCACGCGCATGGGCGGCCTCCTTCGCGCCGGCCTCGCCCGCCTCGCCGCGACCACGCCCGCGACGCAGACCTTTGCGCTCAACGCCGCCCGCACCGGCCTCAGCTGGACCCGCGGCGGCACCGCCACCGAACTCGCCAGCGTGACCTTCGCCCGCTCGGACGACGCCGTCACCTGGACCACGCTCGGCAGCGCCACGCGCGCCGCCGGCTCGACCGCCTGGACGCTCACCGTCCCGGCGCAACCCGCGAGCGGCAGCTTCTACGTCCGCGCCCGCGCGGTCGCGGCGAGCGGCGGCGGCACGTCCTCCGGCCTCACCGAATTCATCGGCGAACTGAACGTCGCGAACGTGTTGGCGGCGGATGCGCGTCCCCCGGGCCTTGAACTCCCGATTGCCACCGGGGTTTCGGTTCCCCCCGGCACGGCACCGGTCGCACCCTCGGTTAGCGGCGCTCCCGCCGGCGTCCGCGTCCTCGCCGACGCCGTGTCGCTGAACCTCGCCCTCGCCGCCGCGCAAGCCGCCACGACTCCCGGCTCCGCCAACCTCGCGCGCCTCTCGAATCTCTCCACCCGCGCCCGCGTCACCGCGGACAATCCGCTCCTCACCGGTTTCGCGATTTCCGGCACCGGCGAACGCACCGTGCTGATCCGCGCCGTCGGCCCCGGTCTCGCCGGCTTCGGTGTCACCGGCTCGCTCGCCGCGCCGCTCCTCCGGATCTTCGATGCGTCGGGCAACAGCTTTGTGGAAAACAACGGCTGGGCCGCCGCCCCCGCACTCACGCAGGCCGCCGCTGTCAGCGGGGCCTTCCCGCTCGCTTCCGGCAGCGCCGACGCCGCGATTCTCCTCACGCTGCCGCCCGGCGCCTACACGATCCAGGTCACCGATGCCAACGGTGCCGCGGGCGGCGTTGCCCTCGCCGAAGTTTACGATGTCGCCGGCGGTTCCGCCTCGCGCCTCGCGAACGTGTCCAGCCGCAGCGGGCTCACCGCGGCCGACGGCGTGCTCATCAGCGGCTTCGTCATCGCCGGCGGGGCGAATCAAAACCTCCTCGTCCGCGGCGTGGGTCCTGCGCTCGCGCAGTTCGGCGTGACCGGCGCGCTCGCCGATCCGCTGGTCGGCATCTACGACAGCGCCGGCCGCATGGTTGCCGCCAACGACAACTGGAGCGCCACCGCGGGCGCGAAGGCCGCGCTGATGAGCAGCGCGACGAGTGTCGGCGCGTTCGCCCTCGGCGACGGCAGCAAAGACGCCGCCCTGATGCTGTCCCTCGCGCCCGGCGCCTACACCGCGCAAGTCTCCGCCGCCAGCGGCAACGCCGGCAGCACGCTCCTCGAAATCTACGAGGTGAAGTAAGGGGGGGGCGATTGGCGCCTGCTGATTCCGAGGTGGAGCGCGTTGACCGCAACGCGCTTTGGGGAGCGTCAACCCAGCGGCT
>CAJAYO010000933.1 GCA_903948415.1 uncultured Opitutia bacterium
AGGCTTCGGCGCTGAAGTGGGTTTTGTCGCCTTTGTCCTTCAGGCCGTCGGAGCTGACGAAGGCGGTGCGGGAAACTTTGCCGGGGAGGTCGCGGTGCGCCTGGTCAACCTGGAGTTTGAACTCGTTCCACGGGCTGCCCTCGAATCGGCCGAGCTGACCGGCGATGAACGGCACGGTGGGCGCGGCGAGTTCGGCGCGGAGGCGCGCGATGAGCGCGTGGAGTTTGGCGGCGTGGGCGGGGGCCTGCTCGCGGTTGGCGTCGGACTCGCCCTGGTGCCAGAGAATGCCTTTGAGCGTGCCGGCGGTCAGCGCGAGTTTTGCGCGCCGGATCGCATCGTCCCACGGGTGGCTCTGGGTCGGCTGGTAATAGAAACCGGGTTGCCAGGCGTCGATGGGCGAGCCGCCGACGGCGCAGGGAATCAGACCGATGGTGACGCCCGGAGTGGCTTCGGCGACAGCCTGGGCGAACGAGCGGCCGAGGCCGACGCCGACGGCGGCGGGTTTATCAAAGTGCAGCGGATCGACGGCCGGAACCCAGGCGCCGGATTTATCGAGCATGAGCACGCGCGGGAGGGCCACTTGGTCGGCGGGCGTGACGACGCCGCGGCCGGCCATGTTGGATTGGCCGACGAGCAGGAAGAGGTGAAGGTTTTCCTTCGCGGGGAGGGCGGGGGATTGGCCGCGGGCCAGCGAAGCGAGCAGGCTGAGCGTGGCGAAAAAGAGGCGGAGGGTGCGCATGGGGAAACGGGTTGGGGGGGCGAGGATTCGGGGCGGAGCCGAAACGCGCGAGCGAGAAATCGGGGGCCTTGCGGGACGCGGGCGGCGCGCTACGGTGCGCGCATGCTTACCCGTCGGCCCATGCTGCTTCGTCGAACGCTTCTCGCGGGGCTGGCCCTCGTCGGCGGCGGACTGCGGGCCGCGTTCGAGCTCTCCGCCCAGTTGCCCGCCGCGTTTGCCGACGGGCCGGTGACGGTGAGCCGCGAGTCGCTCGAAGCGCGCGAATCGGCGCCGGTGGCCACCGCCCGGTTGGTGAACGGGCGATTCAGTCTGCGGGTGGCGGAAGGTCCGGGGTTGTTTACGCTGGGGGTGGGCGACGCCGAAATTTCCTTCGTGGCGGCCGACGGTCAGGCGCTGCGGGTCGCGGCGGCGGCGGACGGAGGCGGGCTGCGGGTCGAGGGCGGCGCGGACCAGGCGTTGTTCGCGGCCTACGAGGCGTTGCGCAGTGAATCGCTTGCCCGGTGGGTCAGGCCGGTGCGCGAGGCCATCGCGGCGCGGCAGGCGGCGGGGGACGAGGCGGCGGTTGCGAGTCTGACGGAAAAGGAGGTCGCCGCCTATCGTGCTCACCGTCGGGAGTTGAACGATTTCACGCTGGCGAAGCTCCGCGGGTCGGCGGCGCTTTACGCGGCGTCGTTGCGCTGGGACGGTGATTACCGGCTGGAGGAGTTGGCGGCGGCGGTGCGCGAGTTCGGTGCGACGTTTCCGGAGGCCGAGATCGGGCGGTTGCTGGAGGCACGCATCGCGCGGTTTCGCGTGACGGCGATCGGGGCGGTGGCGCCGGCGTTGGCGGGACCGGGGCCGGAGGGCGGCGAGGTCTCGCTCGCGGCGTTGCGCGGGAAGGTGGTGTTGGTGGATTTCTGGGCCTCGTGGTGCGGGCCGTGCCGGTTGGAGAACCGGAGCTATGCGGAACTTTACCGGCGGCATCGGGCCGCGGGATTTGAAATTCTCGCGGTCTCGGTGGATCAGGATGCGCGCGGCTGGAAGGCGGCGATGGCGAAGGACGGCGCGGCGTGGCGCCATCTGTCCGATCTCACGGGTTGGAAATCGCCGCTCGCGGCGCGCTACGGGGTGACGGCGCTGCCGGCGAGTTTCCTGCTGGATCGCGACGGGAAAATTATCGCGAAGGACCTGCGCGGGAAGCCGCTTGCGGCGGCGGTGGCGGCTGCGTTGCAAGCGGGGCGCTGAGGGCGCGCTAGCCCGCGGCGGCGGGGGCGAGGGCGGCTTTGGCCCGCCACGCGCGCGCCCGCGGGATGAGCAGCGCGGCGACCACGACGACATTGAGGACGAGCCAGGCGTGGGCCAAGGGGGTGCCCTGGAGCTTCACGCGGTTTTCCGCGTGCAGCCATGTCGGATACAGGTAGCCGGAGCCGCCGGGGAAAATCGAGTCCTGCAGCACGAGGAGATAGAGCGTGTAGAGGCGCCAGCCGACGTAGTTTTGGCTGTCGCGATCGGCGAGGCAGAGCAGCGAGGCCAGGGAGATCACGAGCAGGGCACCCGCGGTCCCGTTTTCAAACTGCGGATTCAAAACATACATGCGCCCGAGGCAGAGGATGACGGCGAGTTGCCAAAAAGGAGCGCGGAAGCCGAGTTGCCGGTGGGCACCCTCTTGGGTCCACTTGGTCGGGAGCAGAAGCGCCACGATGACGATGAGCGCGCCATTGGTCGGGCTCTGGCCGAGCAGTTCGAGGAGGCCGGCTTCGAGGATGTTTACGACGAGGACCCAGGGCAGCGCGCGGGCGATGAGACGCGAGAGACGGTGTTCCGGGCGGCTGTGCAGGAAAGCCCACAGGAACGCGGGAATGACGACGGAGTAACGTTTCACCCAGTCGAACCAAGTGTTCCAATCCGAGGTGTCGCTGAGGAAGGGAAACAGCACGAGCATGACGCCAGTGATCCACAGGGCCGGCTGCACGAAGCGGCGGAGACTGTAGGCCAGGAGCACATTGGCTGTGACAAAGATCGCGACGGCGAGCGGGAAGGAGGAGGGGGGCCGGGACCTTCGTCGCGAAGTCGCAGCGGGCGGCAATGGAATTCTCAGGCGCGCGCGGGGCGTGGGGCCGCGGGGCCGCGGGGACGCGGGGACGCGGGGACGCAAAAGCGGAGGCGGAGGCGGAGGCGGAGCGAGGATTGTGGCAATCCCGCGGGCCGGGACGCCCGTGCTACGGTCGGACTTGGGAGCGGTCCCGCTTCTCATGAAGCGGGCTGCGTCGGAACGTGAGCGAGCGGCCGGCGGAGTGCGCCGGCGAAGGGCGCGGCGGGCTCTTCAGGGCACGGTGGCGGCGATGGCTTCGGCGACAGTTTTCTTGCCGAGGACGGGGACGTTTTTCGGGGCGTCGACGCCGTCGCGCGGGATCTCGTTGGCGAATTGGCCGGTGTCGCCGAGTTCCTTTTGCAGGCGGACGAGTTCGGTTTTGAGTTTCGCGATGGTCGCGGCTTGGGCCGGGTCGGTGATGAGATTTTTCTGCTCGGTCGGGTCTTTGCCGAGGTCGAAGAGTTCCCAGACGTCCTTCTTCCAATAGTGGATGAGCTTGTGGGTCGCGGTGCGGACGCCGTAGTGGGCGCGGGTGTTGTGGTGGCCGGGGTCGTGATAGTAGCGGTAGTAAACGGAGTCGCGCCAACCGGCGGGTTTCTCGCCGCGCAAGATCGGCGCGAGGGAGCGACCGTGCATGTCGGCCGGAATTTTTACCCCGGCGAGATCGAGGAAGGTGGGGGCGAAGTCGGCGTTGAGGGCGAAGAGGTCGGTGACGGCGCCGGGTTTGATGCCGGGCCCGCGGGCGAGCAGCGGGATGTGGAAGCCGGGCTCGTACATGAAGCGTTTGTCGTACATGCCGAGGTCGCCGAGGTACCAACCGTTGTCGGAGCTGTAGATGACGATGGTGTTTTTCGCGAGGCCGGTGCGGTCGAGGTAGTCGAGGACTTCGCCGACGCTGTCGTCGACGCCCTGGACGCACGCGAGGTAGTCCTGCATGTAGCGTTGGTATTTCCAGCGGACGAGGTCCTTGCCGGTGAGCCGTTTTTTGGTGCCGTCGGGCTGGGGCACTTCGAGCTCCATGGGTTTAGCGTTCAGCCATTGTTGGCGGGCGGGGCCGGGCGCGAGATCGGCGGGCGGCTCGAGCTTGAGGTCGCGGCGGGTGAGGTCCTTGGCGATGGTCTGTTGGTTTTCGGGCAGGGCGGCGGGGCGGGTCGCGTAGTCGTCCCAGAGGGTGGCGGGCTCCGGGATGACTTTGTTTTTGAAGAGCGCCAGGTTCTTCGCATCGGGCTCCCACGCGCGGTGCGGGGCTTTTTGATGCAGCATCAGGAAAAACGGTTTGGCCGCGGGCCGCGTATCGAGAAACTCGAGTCCGAGCTGGGTGGTGATCGAAGTGACGTGGCCCTGCAGGGTGACGCGGCCGTGGGGCGTGATGAAATCGGGGTTGTGGTAGATGCCCTGGCCCGGGAGCACCATCCAGCGGTCGAAGCCGGTGGGGTCGCTGCCGAGGTGCCATTTGCCGATCATGCCGGTGTGGTAGCCGGCGGCCTGGAGCATTTTCGCGACGGTGGGCTGGGCGCCGTCGAAGACATTGAAGACCGGGGTGCCGTTGGCGTGGGAATATTTTCCCGTGAGGACGACGGCGCGGCTGGGGGTGCAGATCGAGTTGGTGACGAAGGCGTGGTTGAAGCGGATGCCGGCGGCGCCGAGGCGGTCGAGGTGCGGGGTCTGGTTCACCTTCGAACCGTAGGCGCTGATGGCGTGTTGCGCGTGGTCGTCGGAGAAGATGAACAGGATGTTGGGGCGGGCGGCGGGGGCCGGAGCGGTCGCGGCGAACGCGAGGGCGGCGTGGGCCGCGAGGAGGAGCGTGAGCAGGGATTTCATGGACGGTGGCGGGGAAAGGGAACGGGCCAGACGAGGGAGGCGGAAGGCGTGGCGGAATTGTCGTCCGGGGGCCAGAGCGAATTCTCCGGGAGGGAAGGTTTGCGGGGGCGTCGTGCCACAACGGGGCGTCGCGAGGAGGGATGGGCGCGGGCCGGGCCGCGGTCGCGGCTTGGCGGAAGGGCCGGGCCCGCGGCGCCTTTTTTCTTGGTTCGCCTGCCGCTTGCCGCTGTAACCAAGCGGATGTCTCCGGCTGTTTCGCTCACCTCTCCGCCTTCACCGGTGCCCGCTCCGTCGGCCCCGCCCCCCATCGAGGCGATCGGGCTGGGCAAGATCTACCGGCGCAACGTCTCGTTGCGGCATTGGCTCGCGCGCGGGCTGGGGCTGGGCGAGGAGAACGTGTCCTACGACGATCCCGACAGTGTCGCGGCGGTGCGCGACGTGTCGTTTGTGGTGCCGAAGGGCGAGGCGTTCGGCATCATCGGGCGCAACGGCGCGGGCAAGAGCACGCTGCTGCAGATCCTCGCGGGCACGCTGCGGGCGACCAAGGGCGAGTGCCACGTGCGCGGGCGCGTGACGGCGCTGCTGGAACTCGGCTCGGGCTTCAACCCGGAGTTCACGGGGCGCGAAAACGTCTATCTGGCGGGGTCGATTCTCGGCATCACGCACACGGAGATGGACGGGAAGTTTGCCGAGATCGCGCGCTTCGCGGACATCGGGACGTTCATCGAGCAGCCGGTGAAAACGTATTCGACGGGCATGCTGATGCGCGTGGCGTTCGCGGTGGCGATCTCGGTCGAGCCCGACGTGCTGATCATCGACGAGGCGCTGAGCGTGGGGGATATTTTGTTTCAGCAGAAGTGCAGCCGCCGGCTGAAGGAGCTGCTCGACCGCGGCGTGACGCTGCTGGTGGTGACGCACGATACGTCGTTTGTGCTGAACATGTGCCAGCGGGCGCTGTGGCTCGACCAGGGCCGGGTGCGGTTCCTCGGCGAGGCGGGCGCCTGCGTGCGCGAATACGTGTCGGCGATGGCGGCGATCGCGGGCAACGCCCCCGCGCCCACGGACGATTTTGGCGCGCTGTCGGTGGTGCCGTTGCCGGCGGCGCGGGATCTGGCCCTGGAGGACAAGGAGCGGCTGGGCTGCGGCGGGGTGCGCGTGGAGCGCGCCTGGCTGTTGCACGCGGACGGCAGCGCGGGCTCGGCGTTTCGCGTGGGCGACTGGGCGGTGGCGGTGATCATGCTGCGGGCGACGCGTGACGCGCGCGCGGTAAGCGCGGGGTGCGAACTGCGCAACCGGCACGGGCAGGTGATTTTCGCGACGGGGCTGCGGGTCGCGCAGCGGTTGATCGCGGAGATTCCGACGGGCCAGGTGTGCGTGGTGGCGATTCGGTTCCGCCTCGAATTGCAGCCGGGCCAATACTCGATCGACCTCGGCTGCGGGGCGGCGGCGGAGTCGGAGAATATCTGGGACCGCGTGCTCAACGTCGCCGTGCTCGAAATTTCCAACGCCCCCGACCAGGAGGTCGTCCACGGGCTGGTGCGCCTGCCCTACGAGATCGGGGTCTCGCGCGCGCCGTAGCGGGCGGTCAAATCACCTCGGCGAACGACCGCCGGAAGAGCGCGAAACACAGGTGACCGGCGAGGAGCACGGCGAGGGCGACGGCGTAGACGTAGCCGAGCGTCAACCACGACATCGGTTCGTGCCAGAGCAGCACGCGGCGCGCGAGGTCGATGAGCTGGAGCAGGGGATTGAAGCGGAGAATTTCCCAGAGAATCGGCCACGGGCTGTTGATAATCCGGGTGGTCGGGTAGGGCACGGCGCTGGCGAACATGACGGCGGTCGAGACGAAGGCGGTGGCCTGACCGATGTCGCGGAGAAACACGCCGACGGCCGCGAGCGCCCACGCGATGCCGAGCGCGAGCATCATCAGCGGCAGCACCAGCACCGGGAGCCACAGCACGCTGGCGGAAAGCCCGGTGGAGCCGAACAGGCTGCCGAGCAGAATGAGCGTGAGGCTCACCACGAGGTGAAACGCGGTGTCGCCGATTTTGGCGACGGGCAAAACTTCCAGGGGGAAGACGACCTTTTTCACGAAGTTCGGATTGCTGGCGATGAGCGAGGGGGCCCAGCCGAGGGTTTCGGAAAACACGTGGTAGAGGCTCAGGCTGAGAAAGAGCGCGAGGGCGAAATCGATCTGGGATTCGTTCTGCAACACGCCGTAGGTCTGGCCGAAAATCACGCCGAAGACGAACCAGTAGAGCGCCAGCATCGAGAGCGGATTGATGAGGGCCCAGACGATGCCGAGCTGGCTGCCTTTGTGGCGGAGGTGGATCTCGCGCAGGGTAAATTGCCAGGCGAGTTCCCGGTGCCGCCACAGCGTGGCGCCGATGTGCCACGGACTGAGCATGGTCGCGAGGGATTTGATTACAGTGGCGGTCACGTGGTGGTCTTAACGCCCCGATTGCTCACCCTGTAAAGCGCAATCCCCGGCGCGACCCGCGGCGCAGGCGTCCGGCCGGTTATTGTCTTGAGCGGACCCGGTGCTCGGCCTTGCTGGCGGCCAACATGAGCGAGCAAGCACAGCGCACGGCGGGGGTCATCGCGACAGGGGCGAACGCGTATCATTTTCCGCACATCGCGATGCTCATCGCGTCGTGGAAAACGCACAACCCGGCGCTGCCGCTGGTCGTGTGCGACTACGGTTTCACGGCCGAGCAGGTCGCGCTGCTGCGGTCGATTCCGGGGGTGCACTACGCGCCGGGGCCGACGCCGAACTACGACCATCCCTGGGAGGGCAAGGCGCGGCTCGGGACATTTTTGGAGACCTTTCGCCAGCCGTGGGACCTGCTGGTGTGGATCGATGCCGACGCGCTGTTTCTCCATCCTTATCCCGAGCTCGGCGAAGTGATGGCGGGCTACGATATGATCATCGACGCGCACATCCAGTCCGTCGGCGAGATCATGCAC
>CAJAYO010000934.1 GCA_903948415.1 uncultured Opitutia bacterium
CGAAATCCCCCCGGAGTGATTCCTGACTAAGTTTCCCCTGCTCGCGGTCGCCTTCTCCGCGTATCCTCGGTTCTCTCAACCCGAACGCCGAAGTTGAAGCAGAGGTCGACGTGGTGAAGGTCCGTAGGGCAAAGAGGTTGGCATGGAAACCACCCCTTCGGACGAGGCCCCGAAAACCACCGCTGCTGGCGCCGCAACCTTCACGTCGCCGTCCACCGCGAACGCGCCGACCGCTCCCGCGACTTTCACCCCGTTGTTCGGCGGTGCGAAGATCCTGGTGGCCGAGACACCGAAGGCGGTGACGCCGTTCGGTGGGCTCTGCAGTTTCATCGCGTTTCTCCAGCAAATCGGCTTCGGCGCAAAGGTCGCACAGGCGCTGCCGTTCGCCGCGCCGACTTCGCCCAACGCGATCCCACTGGCCCATACCTTCACGGCGTTTTTCTTTGCGGTGGTGACCGGCGCAAGCCGCTTCGCCCACACCGATTGGTTGCGCGGCGATCGCGCCTTGCACGCGCTCTTGGGGATCGCGCGGTTCCCGGGCGACGACACGGTGCGGGCGTTTTTCCGCCGCTTCACTCAAGGGCACGTCGAGGCGTTTTGGCGGCCGCTGTGGACGTGGTCGCTCACTTTGATCGCCACGCCGCCGGCGGGTTTCCACCTCGATCTGGACTCGACCGTCATTTGCCGCGAGGGCCAGCAGGAGGGCGCGCGCAAGGGCTACAATCCGCGGCGCAAGGGCCGCAACAGCCACCATCCGCTCTTGGCGGTGCTGGCGGAGGCACCGTTTATTTTGCACGGCTGGCTGCGCAGCGGCAACTGCAGCTCGGCCCGGGGCGCCGTGGAGTTTCTCAAGGAAGCCTTGGCCCTCGCACCGGCCACGCTGAAGGTGCAGTGCGTGCGGGCAGATAGCGGGTTCTTCGCCGACGACTTCCTCGCGTTTCTGGAGTCGCGCGCGCTGTCCTATGTCGTGGTCGCCCGCCTGACCAGCGCGGTCAAACGCGGCTGCGTGGGTTTGCCGGACAGCGCCTGGACCAAGGTCGACGAAAATTACTCCGTCGGGGAGATCTCCTTACAGTTGCAGGGGTGGGCGAAGTCGCGCCGCTTCATCGTGGTGCGCGAACAGGTGCGGGACGACAAGGCCGCGGTCGGTCGCCTCCTGCTCGACGTGCCCGGTTACACTTACCGCGTGTTTGTCACCAACCGGAGCGATGCGGGCGCAGTCATCTGGCGCGACTACAACGGGCGTGCCTGCGTCGAACAGCGCATCGAGGAACTCAAGAACGACCTCTCGGCGGGGGGCTTTTGTGTGCGCGAGTTTTTCGGCACCGAGGCGGCGTTTTTGAGCGTGCTGTTCGCCTTCAACCTGCTCGGCCTCTACCAACGCCAGCTCGACCCTGCGCGCCCGTATCGCCAGCCGGCCACCTTGCGCAGCCAGGTCTTCGTCGCCGGGGCGATCCTCGGGCTGGCCGGCAAGCAGGTCGCCATCAAATTATCGCAGGCCTGGGGCGGCCTCGCGAAGCATCGGCCGCTTTTGGACGCCATCTTGCAATGGACGCCACTCACTTCGCCGAAGTTGGATGCTGTGCTGCCAGCAACGGTCCCAGCCGGCGCCAGCCCCTGACGTTTTACCCAGGGAGCAACCCCTACCATGATCTACAGCGATGGCACGTTCGTGCCGAACACGTTTGCTGGATCACCGATTGGTGAAGTTGCGCGCGAAGCCCGCCTCGCGCTCAACTTCGGCGTTCGGGTTTAATAATTTTGGCGTCACGGGCGGCTACGCTCGCGGCGAATAATGAGACCGCGAGCAAACCGCGGAGAGAGTAGACAGCAGTTGCTCGAAGTGCCTCATGGTCGTGATTTTCTTAGGAGCCGGTGAAATTGCGCAAGGGAACTGAGCGACGATGAATTTCGATATCAACATCTGAGAGTCGAATGTCGTAAAATATCCCCATTTCCATCCACAAAAAAGCCCCGGCTTTGCAGCCAGGGCTCGTAAAAATAACGAGTCGAATTATGGGCCCGACCGGCTCACATTGATGCTCGGATCAATTGGCGTCACTGGAGTGACAGGGGGTGTGGTGACGATAGCCACAGGGGCAACCGGCGTAACAGCAACCGTTGGGGTCGACGAACCAGCCTGTGCACCTGTGGCCGCTTGGGCGGTGACCGTCGTGTTATTTACAGCAGCACCCGCGCTGGTAGCACCCTTACTCGCGCCTGTAGC